>JAABRF010000099.1 GCA_011391075.1 Flavobacteriia bacterium
TGTCATTGTTAAAACACTAGCAAAGCAGGTTTTTTAATTTGCTGCAAATCTACTAATTCGGCAGTATATATTTGTGAAATTGTCTTTAATTTTTGAATAAAACTTTCGAAAAATGCAGGAGTTTCATCGGCTTCAATTTTCAATAAAAAACGAGCTTTGGATAATTCTTTTATATAAAACAAGGGTTTTTCAATCACGGTTTCCATGTTGGCAAATAAACCGCCACTTTGAACCTGTACGTGTTGTGTTAAATAATAGTTATGTAATAATATCCAATTTCTATAGTGATTTTTATCCTCGTATTCAAAAACGTTAAAGGCAGCAGATGTTTTGCTTTGGAGAATAGATTTAGCTTTAGCAAAATGCATATTAAAATGATAATTGAGCAAAAAAGCCATTCGATAATCCTCTTCGTTGCTGTATATGGCAATCAATCGATAATCCTTTTCAAGAGCATCATCTAGGGAAAATTTGATTGATTTAGGTTTCATAATGAGTTATGGAATTATCGAGTGTATAGTTTAACTACACATCTGATGCAGTAATTATGGAATGTCCATAAGCAAAGTTGCACACCAACCGCAAATGAATATTTTGCACGCTGATTCCGCAGATTTAATCGCAGATTCGTCTTACGTCTTGAAGTCTTGAAGTCTTTTTTTTAAAACACAAAACATCAACTATTTACAAAATTATATACAAATGGAATAACCGATAGGGTCAATTTTAGAGTTTCATACCTTTGTCTTGCAAACTGTAATAGGCTCTACGACAGGCAATTTCTTCCGCTTTTTTCTTGGAAGTGGAACGACCTTTACTGATGATTTCGTTATTGACTGAGAGTTTGACCCCAAAATGTTTTTCATGATCTTTTCCCGAATCTTCAAACACATCAAAAGCGTAATCGTAGTGATTTTTTTGGCACCATTCGATAAACAAACTCTTATAACTTGATATTTTACCTTGCAACTTATCTAAATCAACATATGGTCCGATGAGTTTTTTATGCACAAATTTATCCATCACATCAAATCCTCTATCGAGGTAGATGGCAGCAATCAAGGCTTCAAATAAATCACCATAGGCATTGTAGCTAAATTTTCTTTTAGAAGAAGGTCTTTTAGCCAAACTAACCAAATCCAAATCCTTACCCACTTCATTGAGATGTTCTCTGCTTACTATTTTAGAACGCATTTGAGTTAAATCGCCTTCTTTACTATTGGGCAAATGGTGATACAAAAATGAAGTAATAGATGCGTCCAAAAGAGAATCCCCCAAAAACTCCAGTCTTTCGTAATTGATAAAGCCACCTTTATCAGACAATTTACTTTCCGATTTATGAGTAAAAGCAGTTTTGTAATAATCAATATTTTTGGGTTTGTATCCGGTTAACTTACGAATAGAAGTCGTAAATTCATCTTCCTTTTCCCATATAGAAGAAAGCCGTATTTTATCGATAAAACTCAATTTAGTATTCGATTAAATTTTTCTAAAAGCCACACATGCATTGTGTCCACCAAAACCAAATGTATTACTCAGAGCAATTTTAGCGTCTCTTTTTTGAGCCGTATTAAAAGTGAAATTGAGTTTATTATCCAAGGCATCATCATCTGTAAAGTGATTGATTGTTGGAGGCACGATTCCGTGAACCAAAGTCAAGATAGAAGCAATAGCTTCAACAGCACCTGCTGCACCCAATAAATGTCCGGTCATGGATTTGGTAGAATTGATATTGAGCGTATAAGCATGTGCTCCAAAAACATCCTGAATAGCTTTTACTTCTGCAATATCACCTAGTGGAGTAGAAGTACCATGAACGTTGATAACATCCACATCTTGAAGGGAAATTCCGGCATCTTTGATGCAATTTTCCATGACCAATTTTGCTCCCAATCCATCGGGATGTGGTGCAGTAATGTGGTAAGCATCAGCAGAAAGTCCGCCCCCAATTAATTCAGCATACATATGAGCACCTCTGGCTTTGGCATGTTCGTATTCTTCCAAGACCAATGCCCCGGCACCTTCACCCGAAACAAAACCATCCCTATCTTTATCAAAAGGACGAGAGGCAGTCTGAGGATCATCATTACGAGTAGATAAGGCTTGCAGCGCATTGAATCCGCCAATTCCGGCTTCAGCAATGGTAGCTTCAGAACCACCGGTCAACATGACATCGACATAACCCAAACGGATGTAGTTCATGGCATCAATAATGGCATTGGAAGAAGAAGCACACGCCGAAACTGTTGCAAAGTTAGGTCCGCGGAATCCATATTTGATTGAAATTTGTCCCGGCGCAATGTCGGCAATCATTTTGGGAATAAAGAAAGGATTGAAACGTGGAACCCCGTTTCCTTTGTTGAATTCGGTCACTTCATCTTGAAAAGTTTTCAATCCACCAATTCCAGCACCCCAAATTACGCCAATTCGATTTAAGTTTTCAGCTTCGAGGTCCAATTTAGAATCCAATACCGCTTCGTCGGCAACAACCATGGCAAATTGGGTAAACCGATCCATTTTGCGAGCCTCTTTGGGATTCATGTAATCTGCAGTATTGAAGTTTTTTACTTCGCATGCAAATTGAGTTTTAAATAAGGAAGCATCAAATAAGGTGATTGGAGCGGCTCCGCTTACTCCGTTTTTTAATCCTTCCCAATATTCATTTACATTATTTCCTATGGGAGTCAAAGCCCCCAATCCGGTCACAACTATACGTCTTTTGTCCATAAATTTATCTAAAAATTTTTGTGTTGATGATATAACTAGTAGTGTGGTAAAAATAATAATATTATAGATACAAAATAAAAAAAGCTATGGAATATTATAAACCATAGCTTTTAGATTGTGCGATAAAGTCAATTATTTAAGCGCTTCTTCGATAAATTTTATTGCTTGACCAACAGTGGCAATGTTTTCAGCTTGATCATCAGGAATCTGAATATCAAATTCTTTTTCGAATTCCATGATTAGTTCTACAGTGTCCAATGAGTCTGAACCCAAATCGTTGGTGAAACTTGCTTCTGGTGTAACTTCGTTTTCGTCAACGCCTAATTTATCAATGATAATGGCTTTTACTCTTGATGCAATGTCTGACATAATATCTTAAGGTTTATTGTTAATTATGGCGCAAAAATAGAAAAAAAAAATCAAACTAGGTTTTTTTTTATAAAATACCCAATTATTTAATGTTAAATTTAAATCTATCCCCATGTTGTAACAACTTGTAACTTCTATATAAACTATTAAAATACAGTCAGATATATTTATGTAAATCGTTTAAAAGCCCTATTTTTTTATAAGCGAAAATTTTTGCATCTTTGCCCCATTATTAACACCAAAAAAATTAAAACATTATGGGATTATTTTCATTTATTAAGAATGCCGGTGCCAAAGTATTTGGAATAGGCAAAACCACAGAACAAGTAGCAGAAGATAAAGCTGCCAAACTTTTGGAATCAGTTGAAAAATTGGGATTCAAAGTAAGAGATTTAAACATCGAAGTAGCAGATGATACTGTTAAAGTATGGGGACAAGCCGAAACACAAGAAGAAAAAGAAAAAGTGATTTTGGTTTTGGGTAATACAGAAGGTATTGCTACAGTTGATGACAACATCACGGTAATCACTCCTAAAGTTGAATCTAAATTTTACACTGTAGAAAAAGGAGATTCATTGAGTAAAATAGCCAAAGCTATGTACGGTGATGCCATGAAGTATCCTGTTATTTTTGAAGCCAACAAACCGATGTTGAAAGATCCAGATTTGATTTATCCAGGTCAAGTATTGCGTATTCCTACTTTGGACTAATACCGCCAATTACACAAGGATTTATCAATTCCTTATAGATGAAGCACTTTCCGACAAATAATTGTCAGAAAGTGCTTTTTTTATTGAATATTATTTCCTGACTTGTCCGTTTTAGTACGACAAATTTATGATTTTTTAACTGTAAGCCATTGATTAATAATGCTAAACTTTTTCCATTTTTCCTTTCCGGACAAGTCAGGAGTTTTTAACGCAGAGTACGCTGAGAAGACGCAAAGTACCGCAGAGCCGTTTAATATCTATCTTCTCAGCGGCACTCTGCGTTGAACTTTGCGGCACTCTGCGGTTAAAGTTTGAACATTTTTTCCTGACTTGTCCGTTTTATTGCGACAAATTTATGATTTTTTAACTGTAAGCCATTGATTAACAATGCTAAACTTTTTCCATTTTTCCTTTCCGGACAAGTCAGTATCCCTATACGGAGATGCCATGAAGTATCCTGTTATTTTTGAAGCCAACAAACCGATGTTGAAAGATCCAGATTTGATTTATCCAGGTCA
>JAABRF010000100.1 GCA_011391075.1 Flavobacteriia bacterium
ACACTTGCCATAGAAAGTAAATACACAAGCCTCCAAATTCAATTCATAAGATTCCTCCCTACGGTCGGAATGACAACTATCATCAGTATTAAGGAAGGGAATATAAGGGCGGCGAAGCCGCCCTTATATTCCCCCAAACCCAAAAGAACCCCGTCATTTCGACCGTAGGGAGAAATCTGTTCTAATTAAAGAGAATAATATAAAAAACCCGCCCCAATAACCCACCTCAATCCCCTATAGAACCCCATGAATGCCAAGCATTCATTATTCGTGTCAATCCTTATTTGTCAAATTTCTATTAGTGAATTCGTGGCAAAAAAGGCTTAGACAATAATTGTTAGAAACCCTTCATAAACCCCGAAGGTTTTTAAAACCTTCGGGGTTTCTATATCGATTACTATCCTATACATTGTAGCTACCTATTGCTTCCTTTATTCTGTGTAATCACACCCTTTGTTTTTGTAACTTGCTGTAATTTAAAGCATTTTTAACTTCTTCATCCGAAAGATTGAAATATTGACAATATTCTTTTATGGTAACAAAGTGATGTTTTTCTTTCTTCAATTGATGCTTGATATCCCTTAGAACGCGTCTGGCGTAGCTTTCGCTTTTTCCGGTTATACTTGAAATTTCTTTAGCCGTAATGGTAATTCTTTGCATGCTTTTACAATTTTTAAGGTTAATACATTTTGTTTTGGATTTGTGGTTTATTGTTTAATTAAGTTATAAAGTTATAAAGTTATAAAGTTGTAAGTCCCGATAGCTTTCGGGATGGATATTGGGTTCTTTGAGGGACCAAATACCTTAATAAAAAGGATTCTATAGTCAATTAATTTTCTAAATATTCATTCTAAATTGACTTACTTTTTCCTCAAGACACCTTCTCATTTGACTCCCATAACAATCGTGCCAAATTGTTAAATAAATTTTAATTATTTCATTAATAAAGAACAAAATAATTAAATAAATTATAAAAACACTATAAAATTAAGTAAACTAGCTAAATAAGTTTAAATTTTTAACAGCAACAAATGATTGTACTTGTATCTTCATAGACTAATATAAATATTCCTAATGTACTTTTTTCAACCACTAGTATCACAAATAAAATCACACGGATTACTATCTCGAATCCATGCATATATCTTACTTGATTTACCTTGATATACGATATTGGAATGCCTCCTGTTTTATCTGAATTTCTTATGGCATCATATACGGGATATGTACGGGATATGTACGGGATATGTACGGGGTAAGTTTGTTGGCTTCTAATAGTTGTTCCTTTTTAATTTTTAAACAAATATAAATTTGAATTATCCAAAGTTCAATTAAACATTGCAATTAATTTTTAACCGAATTCAGGTTATTAGGAAATAGTTATAATGGTTTGTTATTGTTCCTTTGACCAAAATTGGTTAAAATGGAACTTTTCGAACATTTTGCAATTTTTTTATACAAACTAGCATTATACGGAACCCTTTGTTTGTGAGTGATTTATCAGCGCTTTACTTTTGGGGTATGATTTATTTTAAAGTTGTTTATCATGGCAAAGAATAGTAGCCTGATAAAATTTGAAGGGACCCTGGATGGGATGACTTTCTACAAGACGAGTAACGGACATTTGGTGAGAACCAAAGGCGGGGTAAGTAAAGGCAGAATCATGACTGATCCTGCGTACGTGAGAACCCGAGAGAACATTAACGAGTTTGCAACGGTCATGCATTCCGTGAAATTGATTAGAAGTTCATTAGGTGTTTTATTGAACCGGGCGAAAGATGCCCAGGTAAGTAGCCGGCTGATGAGTGTATTAAGTAAGATTAAGAATCTAGATCAAACTTCCTTGCGTGGCTTGCGCAAAGTAAGTGAAGGTATCAACACTGCAGAAGGGAAGCATCTGCTTACGGGGTTTGATTTCAACATTCAGGCTAAGATGGGCCAAATTTTGAACACCACTTATACGGCTGATGCATTGACTGGAAATTTCAGCATCGAAGGGTTTATTCCACTCGAACATTTGAGTTTTCCTCAAGGCGCTACCCATGTCAGTTTGAAAACCGGGATTGTCAAAATTGATTTTGAAGCCGGCACTTTCGAAGCAGAAACAAGTGATGCGTATGTACTTCCCATCAACATGATTGCTGTGGATGTAAGTATGGCACCCGCTCAAGTTCCTACTATCAATGGAATTACTTTTCATTTGTTATTGATTGAGTTCAATCAAGAGATTAATGGATTACAGTATTTTTTGAGAAATGGAGCGTTTAATGCTTTGCATATTTTGGAAGTACAGTAAATTTTTAACATCAATCTTAATGCCCGAATCCATGATTCGGGTTTTTTTATTTTACTTCTTTTATTGATTCGTCATTATTACTATACTGTATTTTTTTAACATTGAGATTGTGTTTTTTTCAATACAGTTTTTTAAAATGTGAATAAACCTATTTAATCTACTGTAAAACAATTGTTAAGGTATTTCATTAAGCATAAAATTACAGTAAAAAATATTGAAAATATCTTAAAAAACACCCGTACAATATGAATAATACATTAAAAAAGTATTATCACAGTATCTATTTGTAAAAAATTGTATTACTTTTGTATTCTGCAAATTTATTTTTGCAATTGTTTAGTGCTAACCAAATATAAAAGTATCATATTCATATATCATGAATAGAATAAATTGCGCTATATACTCCCCATTGTGTTTTGAAACCACTAGATATAGTATTATATCTGTATTATAATTTTTTTCCAAATATTAATTTTTATTTTATGAAAGATTATTACTTTAAAGTAGGAAACAAACAGTTGAGTCGAACGTTTTTTCAAAAATTAAATGTTTTGATTGTTTTGTTTATTTTCTCCATTTTCAATGTTTTAGCTCAAAACTATGAAAATGTTACCATTACTTCAGTAGCTTCTGGAGGAGGGACCAACAATGCCCTTTTCAATGCTACGTCACCTACCATACCTACGTTGGCCTATGTTAGGGTTCAGCAATTAACAGGAGGAGGTACTGTTAGAATTAACCAAAACGGGGATAATTTTGAATATTGGCATGATGCCGGAATGACGCCTGGAATTCCGAATAACTTGACCACTATGCGAATTTCATTTTTGAGAGCCGATGGGGTAACACTTATACCGGTCAATGACTTTAGATTTGTAATTAACGACATTGATGGTCCTAATTACGAAGCTATAGCTACCGGTTGTAGTTCAGGGGTGCGTTTTACCGCCACAGCCGATCCAACGAATTTGATAATTGATAATGTTCCACCGGATTTAAATGCAATTGGGACTCAAAATGAAGGTGGTGGACCTACAAGTAGGGTTATGTATGAATACAATGACATTGCTACACTTGTATATGATATATATGCAGATGATGGATGGGTAAAAATATTTGACCTCAATTATAATAATTTTACCATTTCAAACCCTTTATACACGGTATGTTTAAATGATGCAGATGGTGATGGTGTTAATGACAATGTAGATTTAGATGATGATAATGATGGAATTTTAGATACTGTAGAGTGCAACGGAAACAATCCAGATGGGGATCACGATGGGGATGGATTACCCAATTATAGAGACGTTGTAGATAATACCGGCGCATCAGCTACTTATATAGCCAATGCGGATGGTTCCGTGACCAATTATACAGATGCTAATAGCGATGGAGTACCGGATGTATATGAATCAAGTGCTGATTCAGATTCTGTTGCAAATCACCTAGATCTTGACTCTGATAATGATGGATGTTCTGATGCCAATGAGTATTACAATTTGGCTACTGCTGATGGTGGAGACGGAGGAGAATATGGAAGTGGGATACCTGTAGTGGATGGAAATGGACAAGTAACTACGGCATCTTATTTGGGAAGTTATCCCAATGTGGTCAGTGTAGGAACTTCAAGTACTATTAATACACAACCTGCCAATCAATCAATTTTATCTGGAGGAAATGCCTCTTTTTCAGTAGCTGCTTCAGGTGGTTCTGGTGTTACCTCATACCAATGGCAAGAAAGTACAGATGGTGGTTCTACTTGGACCAATGTGGTGAATGGAGGCATCTATAGTGGTTCCAGCACTGCAACTTTAACATTGACAGGTGTGACCAATGGCATGGATGACAATAGATATCAGGTCAACATTACTGAAACCAATTTTGTTTGTGCAAATGTGGTTTCAACTGCTGTGAGTTTAGCAGTTTTGATTG
>JAABRF010000101.1 GCA_011391075.1 Flavobacteriia bacterium
ACAAGGATTTATCAATTCCTTATAGATGAAGCACTTTCCGACAAATAATTGTCGAAAAGTGCTTTTTTTATTGAATAATATTTTTACCTTTGCAAACTCTTTTCGGAGAGCATATAGTTCATTTATTTATTAACACACAAAAAACCGATAGATTCAACATGAATACATTGAGTTACAAAACAGTGTCGGCTAACAAGCAAACAGCCCAAAAAGAATGGGTGTTAGTGGACGCGGACGGGCAGACCTTGGGCCGTTTAGCTTCAAAAGTAGCAATGCTATTGAGAGGTAAGTACAAACCAAGTTACACACCACACGTAGATTGTGGTGACAACGTTGTTATCATCAACGCGGAAAAAATCGTATTGACAGGTAACAAATGGGATGACAAAGAATACATCCACCACACCGGTTATCCAGGCGGACAACGCATTAGAACAGCAAAAAACATGATGGCTAAACATCCAACCCGTATGGTAGAAATGGCCGTAAAGGGCATGCTTCCTAAAAATATTTTAGGAGCCGATTTGTTTAGAAACATGTACGTTTATGCAGGTCCAGAGCACAAACAAGAAGCTCAAAAACCTAAATTGTTGAACTTAAACGATTTGAGATAACATGGAAACAGTACACAAAATAGGTAGAAGAAAAACGGCTGTAGCACGTGTCTTCTTAAAAGAAGGAAAAGGGATAATCACCATCAATGATCGTGAGTTTGAAAGATATTTTCCACTTTCCACATTACAATATAAAGTAATGCAACCTTTGGTTTTGACCCAAAACGAAAAAACTTTTGATCTAAACATTACCGTTAAAGGTGGTGGTATTAAAGGTCAAGCGGAAGCAATTCGTTTAGCCATTTCCAGAGCATTATCTGAAATCAGTCAAGAATACAGAGCTTTATTGAAACCCGAAGGTTTGTTAACTCGTGATGCCAGAATGGTAGAACGTAAAAAATTCGGTCAGAAAAAAGCCCGTAAGAGATTCCAATTCTCTAAACGTTAATCTTATTATTGTTCAAAGTTTAAGGTTTAAAGTTCAAGGTTGTTTTAATCAGCTAAGCACTTTAAACTTTAAACCTAGAACCTTAAACATCATTTATAACCTGTTTTTAGTTGATAATTATTTAGCATCCAAATAGCAAAGACCATTTTTATAAGTTAAAAGTTAAAAGTTAAAAGTTAAAAGTGAATTCACCATAAACTTGAAACCAGAAATCTGAAACAACATAAATGCTACTCTGCTATTGCTAACTCAACGGAACGTAAATCAATTTTAACAAAATGTCAAAAATAGACGTAAAACAACTCATCGAAGCGGGTGTTCACTTTGGTCACTTAACCCGTAAGTGGAATCCTAACATGGCTCAATACATATATGCTGAACGCAATGGAGTTCACATTATTGACCTTTACAAAACGGCTGCAAAAATGGAAGAAGCTGCTGAAGCTTTGAAAAAAATTGTAGCATCAGGACGTAGAGTGCTATATGTAGCGACCAAAAAACAAGCCAAAGAAATCATTGCCACCAATGCCTCTAGTGTTAATATGCCTTACATCACTGAAAGATGGCCAGGTGGTATGTTGACCAATTTCCAAACCATTCGTAAAGCGGTTAAAAAAATGTCAAACATTGACCGTATGAAAACTGATGGATCTTTTGATGCGCTTTCTAAAAGAGAGAAACTTCAAATCGAACGTCAAAGAGCCAAATTGGAAAAAAACTTAGGTTCAATTGCCGATATGACCCGTATTCCAGGTGCACTTATCGTGGTGGATGTTAAAAAAGAACACATCGCAATCGCCGAAGCCAATCGTTTGAACATTCCCATTTTTGCAATGGTGGATACCAACTCCGATCCAAGATCTATTGATTTTGTAATCCCATCCAATGACGATGCATCCAAATCAATCGAAAAAGTATTAGGGTATTTAACTGTTGCTATTTCTGAAGGTTTGGCCGACAAAAAAGCCAGCAAAGCCAAAGGGGAAGATACAGAAGACGACACCGAAGCTTAATCAGACGCATTATATTGCGCACAAGTTTAATTTAAATTTATAATCAAGATATGGCAAATATAACCGCAGCAGATGTAAACAATCTAAGACAGATTACCGGTGCCGGTATGATGGACTGCAAAAAAGCCTTGGTGGAAGCCGATGGCGACAAAGAATTAGCAATCGAAATATTGCGTAAAAAAGGTCAAAAAGTGGCAGCCAACAGAGCCGACAGAGATTCTTCTGAAGGTGCTGTAATCGCCAAAGTAAGCGCCGACCACAAAACCGGAGTTATCATTTCATTGAATTGTGAAACCGACTTCGTGGCCAAAAATGAAGGATACGTAGCTTTAGCCAACCGTTTTGCTGAAATAGCGCTAAACGCTGCTGATAAAGATGCTTTCTTAGCCGCTTCTTTTGACAACATTACCGTTGCTGAGAAATTAATCGAGCAAACTGGTGTTATCGGTGAAAAGATTGAAATCGGAGTTTTTGAAAAAATCGAAGCTCCATTCATCAATTTCTATATTCACGCTGGTAATAAAATCGCTACTTTAGTAGCGCTTTCAGCCAATGTAGCCGGTGCCGATGTAGTAGCCAAAGACGTAGCGATGCAAGCCGCCGCTATGAGTCCGATCGCTTTAAACGAAGCCGCTGTTGATCAAAGCATCATCGAAAAAGAAATCGAAATTGCCAAAGATCAATTGCGTCAAGAAGGTAAACCTGAAGCCATGTTGGAAAACATCGCCAAAGGCAAATTACAAAGATTCTTCAAAGACAATACTTTGGTAAATCAAGAATTTATCAAAGACAACACTAAAAACGTAGCTCAATATGTAAAATCATTGGGCGATGTGGAAGTGGTAGCTTTCAAAAGAGTAGCTTTAGGATAATAAAGCATTTAACTATTATAAAACCTTCCCTCAGTAAATGTCGGAAGGTTTTTTTATGTCTGTTTTGTTTACTTTTGTCATTCAATTGTGAGTCTTATGGGATTTTTTAATTTTTTAAATCAACTGTTTTCAAAGCCAAACCCTCAACCTGTCGAAACCATGAAGAAATACCTCATCGTAGGATTGGGAAATGTAGGAGCCCAATACGTCAATACCCGCCACAATGCCGGATTTAAAGTAGTAGAAGCATTGGCAGCAAAATTTGAAGCCACTTTTCAAACCCTTAAGTTGGGTGATGTAGCCAAATTCAACCACAAAGGCAGAACCTTTATCTTGCTCAAACCTTCCACTTTTATGAACCTCAGTGGCAAAGCCGTACGCTATTGGATGACACTAGAAAATATTGAAATTGAAAATGTTTTGGTTGTAGGTGACGATTTGAGTATTCCCTTTGGGGCGATTCGCATCAAAGCCAAAGGTAGTGCCGGTGGACACAATGGTTTTCAAGATATACAAGATGTGTTGCAGACTACTGAATATGCTCGTTTACGATTTGGGGTAGGAAGTGATTTCCCGAAAGGGCGACAAGTAGATTATGTTTTGGGAGCTTGGACCTCAGAAGAACAAGAAAAACTCTCCGAACGCACGCAGAAAGCAGCCGAAGCTTGTCTTTCTTTTGGAATGGTGGGCTTGGGAATGACTATGACCGGGTTTAATGGGAAGTAGTTTACTTTATTCAATATAAAGAGGTTTTCCATTTAAAAATCTCAATCACTCCCGATAATTATTGGAAAAGGATATCTACTTTAGCTACCAAAACTAATCACAGTAGCCTTCTTTACTAATCACAGTAACCATCTGTATTAATTACAGTAGCCATATACTTACTAATACACTTGCCATAGAAAGTAAATACACAAGCCTCCAAATTCAATTCATAAGATTCCTCCCTACGGTCGGAATGACAAC
>JAABRF010000102.1 GCA_011391075.1 Flavobacteriia bacterium
TATTGTTATTTGGCAACATACTTATCCCATTAAGTTCGTCTATTAATCTATTTAACACAACATAACCAGAGTTGCCATAGGATGTGTCTATACTTAAATTATTGCCAATTAAAAGCGGTTTTAATAAATAGCTATCAGACTGATAACAACTTGAAATAATAATATTACCATCTGTTTGAATTCCAATTTTTTGTCTTAAACTATTATCGATGTTAGTAAGATGTGTGCTTGACAATAATGAACCATTATTGCTAAATAATTCTAATCCTAATTTTCCACCCATGATATAAGTTGAACTACAAAGAATTCTATCATCCTCCATAACTTTTAAATCGAAATAAAAAGGAGTTTGAGTACTTACTGGATAGTAAACTGTAAGATTAGCATAACCCGAACTCCCAAATGTTGAATCAAATGTACCGTTTGTGTTTAATCTGAAGATTTTGGGATAATATCCGTATATATTGACTTTATTCACCCCAGCGATAATATACTTACCATTTGATTGTTGATCTATTTGAGTGAGATAATTTTCTAATGAACCTAATTGGGTAAAATATATTCCATTAGTGCCAAATGTATTATCTAATGTACCATCAACATTCAACCTTACAACCACTATTTTATAAAAACTACTCAAGCCACGTCCAATAGCTACAATTTTACCATTATTATCTATAAAAATCTTTTCCAATTCATCATTGTTACCTGAAATATCGATTTTTACAAATCCATTGTTTCCAAAAGATGTATCCAAGTTACCTGTTGGTAAATATCTTGCAATGAGAAAATCATTACCATTGGAAGTAGTACAATACCCTCCCACCACAATCTTACCATCACTCTGAATCTTTACATCTTTGGCAACATCATCTCCATAGCTCATAAAAGGGAAAGTAGCAATACCCCCATTTCCAAAACTTGAATCCAATGTACCAACTTGCGCATAAAAATATGCACAACCGAATAACAATGCTAAAAAAGCAACAACAATTTTTTTCATAAACCGAAATTTTGGGATTAATGTGTAAATTTATTAAAAAATAATACTACACACTGAAAAAAACCCAATTACTTTTCTTTTATTCTTAAATCTCCTTGCAATGGACTTTGCCCCACATCATATTTGGGAATATCATCGATACAAACCGGTTTTCCTATGATACTCTTAAATTTATTTTTAAGTACCCATTTGGTGGGATGTTGTATGTATTTTTTCATCACAGGTGCGGCAGTACCTACCATCCAACAGTTTTTAGGACATGTGTGAACCAACCCTCTTACCTTTTGGGCTTGTTCGCTAAACCACAATTCTTCAAAAGTCTTTACATCTCGAATGTTTCCCATGCTTTCTTTCCAATATTTGTCTTCCAAACCATTGCATGGATACACATCACCATAAGGTTCTATGAAAAAATTGGCGGTTCCGGCTTCACAAGGCAACATACGGGGTTTGTTGCGTATGTAATTTATCAACCCCAAATTAAAGAAAGCTCTATACCAACTCTTGGGATTATTTTCCTTCAACAAACGATTGATCAAATCTTCAAAATGGTTGATGACCACATCTTGATTGGTAATAAAATTATCATCTTTGTGAAAATAATAGGAATTGTGAAAAGCGGCAGTGGCAAATTCCATATTCATTTCCTTGCTCAATTCATAAAGGTCGAGCATATCACTGGAGTTTTTATTGGAAACGGTTATCCCAAATCCTATATCCTTAATACCCATCTTTCGAAGTCCTTTCAAAGTCTCTATACCTCTTTCAAATCCATCGGCTCTGCCTCGCAGTTCGTCATTTTTTTCCTGCAACCCTTCAATACTGACTCTAATTCCTATTTTGGGAAATTTCTCTGCCAATCTCAATATTTTTTGCACATGATACCCCGAAGTGGAAATGACAATTCTATCCGATTTCCCCGACATCACTTTAACAATATCTTCCAAATCACTTCGCAAAAAAGGCTCTCCTCCGGTGATGTTAACAAATTTGAAATTGGGTAAAATCTCCAATTCTTCGGGCTTTATTTCTTCGTGTTTCTTCGTGGGATTTTTCCAAATATCACACATTTTACACTCCATTTGGCATCTATAAGTTGTAATTATAGATACGTCCGTAGGCATTAATTTATTCATTGAATCTACTGTTTTTGATTGATTTTTTATTTAATTTGCCGTTGCAAACTAATACACTTGTTGAAGTGCTAAAGTATTAAATATTTTAATAATAATAATATTACTTTTAATTATAATATTCCCCCAACTATTACGTTTTAGTTAGTAGACCAAATCCAAATATTACAACGTTTTGATAAAAAATTATTCTATTTTTATTAAGCCTATTTCTATTCTGGCCCATCTGATCATTTTGAATATGGCTTTTTATTTGGGCCAATTTGAGCATTTTACCAATCTTCCTTTTTGGTTGTTCTTCAACGGATCTTGGTTGGTCGTCTCCTATTTCACCGGTTTGTATCACTTTCACCGTACGATTACCGTGACCAAAGTAGTGCAACAACTCCTCATCCAATTCGCAATTTTTTCACTCGTATTTTTTTCCTATTACACCATCAAGCACCTTCAAGTAGATGTAATTGTGGCTGCTCGTCTGTTATTATATGGTTATATAGGCGTGATTTTATTTAGAGCTGCCTATTTTTATGCTTTGAGACGTTATCGTATCGAAGGCGGAAATTTTAGAAAAGTAATTTTAATCGGTTCCGGAAAAGGTTTGCAACCCTTGGTAGATTTTATGATGAACCGCGCCGATTTTGGCTATAAAATCATGGGATATTTCACCGATGACTTAAAACACACTTTGGATTATCAAATTACAGAAAGAGCATTTATCAACAATGGGAATGGACATTTGGAGTATTTGGGAAGTCTTGAAAATTACGAACGTTATGTCTTGGAAAACAATATAGACGAAATATACTGCTCTCTTACCGAACTCAAAGAAAAAACCATTACCAATATCATCGATTTCGGAGACCAATATCTCAAAATCGTCAAACTCGTCCCCGATAATAAAGATTTCATCACCAAAAGCCTAAGCCTCGAATACTATGGCTTTGTGCCCGTGTTCTCCATCCGTAATTTCCCTTTGGATAAACCGGTCGTAAAGTTTGCCAAAAGAGTATTTGATGTCATTTT
>JAABRF010000103.1 GCA_011391075.1 Flavobacteriia bacterium
AAAAAGTTTCCGTAAGTGGCAAAAGTATTTCCGTAAGTGGCAAAAGTATTTCCGTAAGTGGCAAAAGTATTTCCGTAAGTGGAAAAATAGTATCCGTAAGTGGAAAAATAGTTTCCGTATACGGCAAATACATTTCCGTAAGCGGAAAAGAAGATTCCGTAAGTGGCAAATGATTTTCCGTAAGTGGCAAATGAGTTTCCGTAAGGATTAATTGAATATCTAAATGGTTTAAGGGTTGTTATGAAACGTTTTTCCATATATCGAAAAACAAAAACCAATTAAAGAATGAGTTGTTGGTATTTGTGAAACAAGTTTGGGGTGCATATGAAACGGAAAATGGAAATTCGAGATGAAACAGGATTTCCGTATTTGGCTTGGACAAAACGCTTAAGATGTTTTATTAGAGTTCTGTGTATACAATTCAATTCATAAACTGAAAAGTTCGCTATGATTTTTGTCCTATGCTTTCAAAAATGTTGGTAAGAAACTTCTAAAGAAATAGGTTTAAACAAAAGGTAATTCCACCCAAAAATTAATAATGGTCTCACACGGAAATCGCTATAAACATTTGATTAACTATTACATAATTACAACGTACAAGGGTTATTTGGATATAGTCCATCCTTCCATATGTAAGATGTGATGTGCCAAATACTCTTGTTCCGGTTGGTTGGGGGTTGGAGTTAATAAGGCTTCTTTTTCTAATACTGCTAGGTCCATCAAAGTAGAATATCCAGTTCGGGCGATGACTTTTTGACTAGCGTTTAGAAGATCCTGCAAGTTTTTTCCATAAGCAAAAGGATAAACTTCCCAAGATTCAGGAAAATGCGATATTTCAATTGATTCGTTCGTACCTCTTACCAAAGCAATCTTTTGATTGGACTGTTCAAAGTTTTTAATCAATGAACGTTCCCAGATTGTCCGTTGAGGTTCGGGGCCGGAAAGCAGTATAAGTAAATCAAATCGGATGGGTAGATCTTCTTTGGCGTGGCTACTGAGTAGACCGATATACGTATGACGGATATTTTTGGGAATCGGATGTGATAAAGTTCCACTTAGGTTGATTGTATCGGCTACATCGGGAATCCAGCAGATGTCAAATTTGCGGATGCTGTTTTGATGCCATTTAGAAGCCAACCAACCTTTGATTCCTTTAGGAATGTGAATTTGGTGTGTGACGAAAATACTGGTAATTTCCGAATGATAGACGCCAAAACGATTGTCTGAAATGATGAGTTTGATAGATTCATTTTCGACTATTTCTTTAGTAAAGGTATGTTCCTCACGTTTGGTTTTCCAAATATGAGGCAATTGCGTCATCAATTTCCAATGAAACCAAAACGGTTGCGCAGCATAAGTAATATTATAGGAAGGCAGCGTATAGCTTTTGAGTTGAGGAAATTGTTTTTGAAGCCATTCTAAAGCAAAACCATCTGATGCTATAATAGGTTCGTAACCGTGTTGAATCAGTTGGTTGAGGATAGGGACACATCTGGCAGCATGACCCAAACCCCAATTTAGGGGAGCAACGAGAATTTTTGAGCCACTTGGAGGAAATTCGTCGAGGTGTTCGGTTAGGTCAAATCGTTTAAATTTTGGAAAGGGTATGGGTTTCATTTCCTATTAATAGGCTTTTTCTTCGCCTTTGAACACGTTGAAAACAGTTTTGAGGATGATGTTGATGTCCATGACAAAACTCCAGTTTTCGACGTAGAAAATGTCGAGTTTGACACGGTTGATGATATCTTGGTCTGTTTCGATTTCGCCGCGGAAACCTCTTACTTGAGCCAGGCCGGTGATACCCGGTTTGACAAAGTGGCGTACCATGTATTTATCGACCACCTTTTTGAAAATTTTGGATTGACTGAGCATGTGTGGACGTGGTCCTACGACACTCATTTCTCCTTTCAGCACATTGATAAATTGGGGCAATTCATCGATACTGGTTTTGCGTAAAAACTTACCGATTCGGGTAATACGCAAATCATTTTTAACCGTTTGATCCTTATGCGCACGGTCATTAACGCCCATAGAACGGTATTTGTAGCATGTAAAACTATTGCCTTTAATGCCTTCTCTTACCTGTTTGAAGAAAAGAGGACCTTTGGATTCTCTTCTGATAAACAAATACAGTATTGGGGAAAGCCATGACAAGACTAGCATAATTACTAAAAGTGAGAAAATGATATCAAAAACTCTTTTAGCAAATTTGGA
>JAABRF010000010.1 GCA_011391075.1 Flavobacteriia bacterium
AAAACTGAAGATACTAAAGAATGAGAAAGATTCCTGATTTTTTCAGCAGCTTCCTTGATGATGGTATGGGCTTTTTCGATTTCCTCTGGTTGCGTGTTTTTCATAATCATTTTGCTGGCTTGTAGGTGCAAACTTGCAGATGACAAGAGAGAACTCACACTGTGATGTAAAGTTTCGGCAATCATTTTTCTTTCACTTTCTTTTCCGTCCAAGGTAGCATTGAGTATTTTTTCGCGTGCCTCGTTTTGGATTTTTTCCAATTCGCTTTGCTGAATGAGTTGCGATTGTATGAGTTCCAATTTCAATTTTTCCTGACGCAATTTGAAATACCGATAACCTGTCCAAATGCCTAAAGTTAGCAAAGTAGAAACCAATATCAAAATGATATTGATGTCTTGGGTATGTTTGCGTTTAGCTACTTCTTCTGCCGTTTTGAGTTGCGCTTCTTTTTTGATGTTTTCGGTGTTGTACTTGCCTTCAATTTCCCCTAAAATCCGACTGATTTCATTGTCTCTGAGACTGTCTCGGATGTTGAAGGATTTTTCTTGATAGGTGAAAGCGTTGTAGTCTTTCAACTTATACAATGCTTCTGAGAGATTGAAGTAAAGTACTTCCTTAATCCCCAAATATTTTGGATCTTCCTTGTGCTCTATTAGATTTAAGGCTTCTAAAAAAACTATTTTAGCCTTTATGTAATCCTTTTTTAATAGATATATTGAGCCTAAATTGTTCAATGTGTTAGCTATTGGAGTATCATCCATATGCAACTTTTGGATTTCTAAAGCTTTTTGGGCGTATAGTTCAGCAACCTCCAATTTGTTCTTTTCAACATTTATTCCTGATAATCCAGAATAAGCAGTTGCTAAATTTGACTTAAAATCTATTGAATTATCATTTAATTTTACAATTGAATTCAAATAAAACTCAGACTTGTCTAATTCTCTCATTTCAAAGTACATACCACTTATTCTTTGATAAACATATGCCTTTCTTTTTATGTCATTAGAGTCGTTAATCAATCTTGAGTTTTGCAAATAATAATTTAATGCTTTTTCATAGTTATTTGATTTTTTAAAAATACTTGCAATTAAGTCATTACAATTATAAATTAAATTTGTTTCATTTTCTTTTTTGGCTTGATTTAAAACTCTTAAAGTAATTTGTAATGCTTCTTCAAACCTATTCTGTTCCATTAGGTTTTTTGCTTTTTTCAAAGAATCGGTAGTGCCTGTCGCGGCTTGGGGAAGCGCAACGACAGGGCTTTGAAAGGGGAGTAAAGAGGCTTTGTCTACCGATTCTTGAGAAAAGACGGGGTATAAAAAGAAGACGCTATTAACGATTAAAAAAAGAAATAAGTGCCTCATATAAAATGTTTTCCAACCGCTAATATATAAAAAAGAGTAAAAGTGGGTAATAAAAAGACGTCAATTATTAAAAAGTAAAAAAGTTATTAAGGGAGTTGATGTTTTCAAAAAAATCATAATTAAAACTCATCAATTACCACTCTGGGTCTTCTCAAATCATCATCTGACTTCCCAGGTTTTTTAGGTTGTACAAAATCGATTTTCAATGTACCATCATCTTCACGAGAAAAGGTTTTGGTAAATGTTTTTTGAGAAGCATTGGCATCAGACGACAATACGATGTCGTTGGTGTTTTCAGAATTGTTGTATCCATATGCTACTTTGACATTTGCATCGACTTCAAAAGATAATTGAATAGTCCCATCAGGATTTTCTGTAAAAGCATAGTCGTTTAATAATCCAAACGCACCTTTTTCAGTAGTGTTTTCATCCATGATTCTGATTTTAGGTTGATACATTCCATCTTCTGTCACAAAATTGATTTTCAATTCATTGTTTGTTACCAAGTAATCTTTAGATAAAGACGTTAAGATAGCTTGTTCGTCATAATACAACTGAACTTCATTTGCTTTTTCGTCATCATAGTAAACTGTTCCCACTCCATCGTTTGCAACATGCGTTAAAGTGTAACTTCCATTCGCATTACGCTTGATTACGTAAGATTCTAACATTTTTTCAGTAGTATTTTGAGTTGCTACAGCAGCATCGTCTGTAGAACAAGAAACAAATAAGAAGGGGGTAATCAATAGAAGTAAAATAAACTGTTTCATGATTAAAATTAAATTAGGGTTTATGATTAAAAAAAATGTAATACAATAGAAGAAAGGGGAAATACCGGAAGGATAGGGTTAAAATGGTATATTCCCCTTATCAACCTAAATATTCAAAATGAAAATGAATAAATTTGAAGGCTTTCTAAATATAGAATGGTGTATTTTATTCTATTATCTTGTGCTTTACCAAATAAAGAGCCAAACCAATTGAGTTTTTTACTCCTATTTTAGTCATAATGTTCTTTTTGTGCGTTTCTACCGTAGTTTGCGCAATGCATAATATATCAGCAATCTCTTTTATAGAATAATCTTGAGAAATGAGTTTGAGTATCTCAAATTCTCTTTCAGATAACATGCCAAAATATTCGTTATATTGACCTTCATCTATGGATTTAATTCCAGCAAAAGAATCTACAATTTTATTTCGAATATCTTGACTAAAATACAACTCTCCTTTATGGACAGATTTAATAGCTTCAATGATATTTTCACCAGCACTTACTTTGGTTATAAAGCCTTTAGCTCCCAATTTTAAAACTTCTTTAATAAGTTTTATATCATTGTAACTGGTCAATACAATTGTATTTGGTAAATCTTTTCGTAATTTAAAAGAACGTAAAACATCGATTCCGTCTACTTTGGGCATCCCGATGTCCAGAATGAGAATGTCTGCTTTTTGAGTAGTAAACCAATCCAACACACTTTGACCGTCAAGTGAAAAACCTACAACCTGAATTTGAGGTTCAGTTTTCAAAACTGCTACTATTCCATCTATTAAAATTTGATGGTCATCGGCTAAATGTACATTGATGCTCTTTGCTTCCATTTCTAATACGGTTCAAAATTATATATTGAGATTTTATAGTGCAATACCAAAAAACGCCATTTTTAATTTTAGTGTTTTTCGGTAGTGTACAAAAAAACCCTCATTTAAAAAAAATGAGGGTTTCAGCACTAAATAGACTAAGATTATCGAATTCTATCTACTGATTTTACGAGATTTTCGTCTTTTTGAATAGCTCTGTTTGCCAAAAACAGTAAAACTATTGAACCCAAAGGCAACCAAATCCCAATACCCTTCAACGAATCTTTCAATTCTCCGGATAAACTTAGTAAATTAAAAATCAATAAACCAAACAATATAAGATTTACTAAAATATTTACTCCGTTGATACGCTTTTGCTGCATGCGATTCTTAAACTTCAATAAACTCATGAATCCCAAAACCGCAACAGCCAAATACATGACAGCTAATACTATTTGAAAATAATTTTTACTATTCAGAAGGTCCATCAAACTCACCCCTATTCCATCTGCATTTTTCCATAAATGAACAAAAAACACCAAAACGCCTGATAAAATAATTACCAAACCCAAATAGATGCTTTGAATACGTTGAATCATTATTATAAAATATGTGCAAATATAATATAAAAAAGATAAATCAGGATTTTTTACTACATTTGTATACCTCATCGAATGATGTATTTTGTCGGCTGTCATTGTATTAAAATGATGAAGCATTTAAAACATTAGTTATACAATAAATTAATTTTTCTACTATTTATGGCAAAAGTTGTAGTTTTAGGAGCAGGCATTTCCGGACATACCGCTGCTACTTATTTAAAAAGATACTTAGGCAAATCACATGAAATTGTAATGGTATCACCCAATAGTAACTACCAATGGATTCCTTCCAACATATGGGTAGGCGTTGGATTGATGACTCCCGATCAAGTCAAATTCAAATTGGCTCCTGTCTATAAAAAACTTGGTATCGAATACATACAAGCCAAGGCTGTAGCTATTCACCCTGAAGGTGATTCACAATCCGATAAAGGATATGTTTCAGTTGAATATGTAACTGGTGAAAATACTGGCAAAATAGAAAATATTACCTATGATTATTTGGTAAATGCTACCGGTCCCAAACTCAATTTTGCGGCCACCGAAGGTTTAGGTCCTGATTATCATTCTTATTCTGTTTGTACCTATGACCATGCAGCCCATGCTTGGGAAGGTTTGCAAGAAGCTTTAAAAAAATTGGAAAAAGGAGAAAAACAAACTTTTTTAATTGGAACCGGTCATGCCATGGCCACTTGTCAAGGTGCTGCTTTTGAATATGCACTCAATATCGCCTTTGAAATAGGCAAACGAAAATTATCTGACTTGGCCGAAATCGTTTGGATTTCCAATGAATATGAAATGGGCGACTTTGGTATGGGTGGTGCTTATGTCAAACGCAATGGATATATTACGCCTACTAAAATTTTTACCGAATCCATTCTCAAAGAATACGGAATCAACTGGATTAAAAGAGCCGGTGTGTATAAAGTTGAGAAAGGAAAAGCTTATTATGAAAACTTAAAAGGAGAACACCATACCGTTGACTTCGATTTTGCCATGCTTATCCCTGGTTTTGCCGGTGCAGGTATGAAAGCCTACGACAAATCTGGTGCTGATATCTCCGATAAAGTATTTGCTGCCAATGGCATGATGAAAGTGGATGCCGATTATACACCCAAACCCTATGAAGAATGGAAAGCCTCCGATTGGCCTTCTATCTATCAAAGTGGTGCCTATGAAAATGTCTATGCTGCCGGTATTGCATTTGCTCCGCCACATCCTATGTCTAAACCTATGGAAAGTCCAAACGGAACTAAAATTTTCCCTACACCACCTCGAACCGGTATGCCTTCAGGTGTCATCGGTAAAATCGTAGCTGAAAATATTGCCCATCAAATCAAAACAGGAAAAAAAGACCATCCACACAAAGCTTCAATGGCTCGTATGGGTGCTGCCTGTATCGTATCGGCTGGGTATGGAATCCGAAAAGGTCAAGCAGCAGTAATGACAGTAAATCCTATCGTTCCCGATTGGGAAAAATATCCCAAATGGGGTCGAAACCTACACGATACCGTAGGCGTTGTAGGAACAGCAGGTCATTGGATGAAACTTTTTATGCATTATATGTTCTTGTATAAAGCCAAAGCCAAACCCTTTTGGTGGATGATTCCTGAATAAAATTTCATTATTGAGACATGGCACGCCTTGTCTCATATCTAAAAAAACAAACCCAATATGTAATCGTAAAGACAAGGCACACCTTGTCTCAAGCCTTATCTCAAATAAACCAACACATCAAAATGGAAAAAAGTAAAAAAACAACCGAGCCTTATAGTAATATATCTTACGGAACTGAACCAACCCGTTATATTAAATTTATGAGAGTTTTCTTTCTAAAGCAAATTTTTGATTTCTTTAGTTTGAATTTAAAAATCATGCGTATTGTGATTGGCGGCCATTCTTAATGTGTTTTTGAATAACATATAGAAGTCGTTTATTTTAAACATAAATCCCTATAACCACGCCCTAAACGCGTGGTTATATGTTTTAAATTCAAGTCGGTTATTTAAAATTGTCGTTAATAATTGTATAACATTTAATCCATTCTTGAATAAGTGTCAAACTTTTTAATACCTTTGAAATTCTAAAAACTAAAAATTATGACAACTCTTACCGTTCAAAATCTCAAATGTGGCGGTTGTGCCAATACCATTACCAAAGCAGTTCAGGGTATCGATGGCGTAACAGACGTTTCGGTTGATAAAGACCTTTCTACGGTTTCCTTTAATACAAAATCAGAAGAAATTATAGATCAAGTAAAAACCAAATTAGCTCATTTAGGCTATCCCGAAGAACATGCCAATAATACCATCTTACACAAAACAGTTTCTTATATCAGTTGTGCAACCGGAAGATTGACTGAATAACTTTTGGCTCATTTAATTCTCCTCTTTTAACTTTCGTCTTTATAAAAAAACGAAATTTGAATATGTAACCTATTTAGTAACCAACAAATACCAATTTAAAATGAAAAAAAACGTAGGAACAATCGACAGGGCAATTCGGATAATTATTGCCATTATTGCCGCTTACTTTGCTTATTCCGGAACCTTTGGGGAAGGCTGGATTAATTACGTTCTCTATGCAGTTGCTGCTATTATGTTAGTGGTAGCATTCGTGGGAAGTTGTCCTTTGTATTGTGCTTTTGGAATGAATACTTGTAAAACAAAGGAATAATCCATTCCTAACTTTTGGTAAAGCTATGTCTATGTGTGATTCATCTCACATAGATATGGCTTTTTTTTATTTTAATTGCGCTCACTTTTCAATACACCATTAATAATCTAAAATTTTTATTACAATGTCAAAACATCATCAAGTACTTATTATTGGAGGAGGAACAGCCGGAATCATGGTAGCCGCCATGATGAAAAAGAAAAATCCGAAAATTTCAATCGGATTGATGGAACCTGCAGACAAACATTATTACCAACCTATTTGGACGCTTGTAGGCGCTAATGATTTCAAATTTAAAGACTCCATCCGATCTATGAGTTCGGTAATGCCACAAGGTGTAGATTGGATTAAGGAATTTGCCGAAACATTTGAACCCGAACAAAACAAAGTAACTTCCAAAAATGGAAATGAGTATACCTACGATTATTTAGTAGTGGCACCTGGTTTGAAAATCGCACCCGATTTGGTTCCCGGTTTGGCTGAAGCAATGGATAAAGGGGTCGTGTGTAGTAATTATACAGATCCTGAACATACTTGGGAAGTACTGAAAAACTTTAAAGGTGGAACAGCATTGTTTACCCAACCCGCTACACCTATTAAATGTGGTGGCGCTCCTCAAAAAATCATGTATTTAGCCGATGATCACTTCCGAAAAACCGGTGTGAGGGACAAAACCAATATCGTATTTGCTTTACCCGGAAATGTTATTTTCTCGGTTAAAGTAATTGCAGATACCTTGATGACCGTTGTAGATCGTAAAGATATCAACGTCCGCTTTTATCATAAATTAGTGAAAGTAGATGCTCAAGAACAAATTGCATGGTATCAAATTGTAAAAGAAAATATTGGTGGTGGATGTGTGGTTATCAAAAGAAATGACGATGACGTATTGGATAAAGATATTCAATACAATTATAAAGACGTAAAAGTAACCGAAAAAGACGGCATGATTGGAATCCATTTTGACATGATGCACTTAGCTCCACCTCAACAAGCACCCGACTTTATTCGCAATTCACCTTTGGCAAAAGACACCGGCTGGCTATCAGTTGATTCTGAAACGATGCAACATACAAAATATGCTAATGTTTTTGGTTTGGGTGATGCGGCCGAACTTCCAACAGCTAAAACCGGAGCGGCCATTCGCAAACAAGTTCCTGTAGTTGTAGGAAATATTTTACATTTAATCGATTCCAACTCCTTAGCCGATAAAAAATACAATGGGTATTCCTCTTGTCCGTTGGTAACAGGATATGGCAAAATGGTATTGGCTGAATTTGATTACTCCTTAAAATTCACACCTGATCCAAAACTCAAACAATTTCCATTGATGATTTCCGATTCTTCCAAAGAACATTGGAGATTGTATATGTTGAAAAAATACATTTTACCCTATTTGTACTGGAGTAAAATGATGAAAGGATTTGAAGTCTAATCAAATAAAAAAAGGCTGTCTGATATACAATTCAGACAGCCTTTTTTCTGGTATAAAATTGTTTATTGAATAACCAACTTTAAAGTTTTGGTTCCTGATGCATTTGAAATATTCACCCCATAAACTCCGGTTTCCATAGTCCCTACTAAAATAATATCATTGGTGTTGTTTAAATTTTGTTGATGTACCAATTGTCCGGTAATGTTGTATATAGATACCTGTACATCATTCATAATCAGATTGGATTGAATGCTAAACGACTCTTTTGCCGGATTGGGAACCAAACTCAATTCTAAAGATTCCCATGGGTCGATTCCAACAGTAGAGGTAGAAATTGTTTTTACGGTAAAATCATCAAAGTAAAAACCATCAGCTGTTACTCCGCTATCAGAAACCAACTGAAAACGACATTTGATGGATTGCCCCAAATAATTATTTAAAGGAATTTCTTCTAATACCCAACTGGTTTGTATTCCATCATATAAAGGTTCGCCAGCTACATTTTGATCATCAACTCCGGCATTGGTAAACAACCCACATTGTGGTTGCCAAGAAGTACCATTATCGGTAGAAACTTCAAATTGAACATAATCATAGTTGGCTTCCAAATTCCATTTGGCGTAAAATGTACATATCGCTTTGGTGGTATTGGTCAAGTTTAGTGCGTTTTTTAATACAATTGTTTTATTGGCATTATTGGCATAATTTCCGCTTGCAGAATCGGTGATACTACTAGATGGCGAAACATAAGTGGTAGTAGTAGCAGACCAGTTGGTAGAAGACCAATTGGTAGTAATATTATTTCCATTATCCACAAGTAAATCTGTAAAGTTTCCAAATATTTTCTCTATGATGACCTCCGAAACATATAAACCATTGTCAATACTTACTTTAAACATAACAGTCTCTCCTTGTTGAATTCCCGGGCTTAAGGTGTAATTGATACTTCCGGTAGTTGTCCCCAATTTGACCACATTATTGTGTGTAACGAAATTTCCAACACTAGCAATATTACTACTTAAAGGGGTAATTGAAACGCTAAAATTGGCAGGTGTATCAATAATGCTCAAGTTTTTCAGTTGGTAATTAAAATTATTACTGATTAAACCAGTTATTGAAGGACTTACATCAGTTAGTTGCGGTGTATTGTGTATAAGTTTCAATGCTGTCATATTGAGATGAACCATATCCTTGCATTGCGGAATAATTTCACTTTGTGAAATCCAAAAAGCACTCCCTATTTCAGGTGTCATCGCAAAGATTTTGTCATGTGTGGAAGTTTCAGCATACATCCAATCATCCGAATCACCAGACGCCGGATACAAGGCAGAAGAAATTTGATTGGTAAAGCCATTTTCCTGGACCATGATGTCGGTAATATCTAGAAACAAATCATGGTCGGGTGTTTGAATCCCGGTTTGCCAACTGTAAGGAAATAACAATAAATTACTATAGGTATGGGCATTGATGGCGATTTTGAATTGATGCTGTTCCACAAACCATTTGATGGCTTGATTTTCTGGTTCGCTAAATGGAGCTGTGCCGGGCCAAGTATCTCCTGATGGGGAAGTTGAAACTCCCGTTTCTCCAAAATGATAGTCATAATTCCGATTGTTATCTACACCATAACTTCCATCTCCATTATTGCGGCGATTTTTCCTCCAATTACCACCTCCTGTCGGACTATTAGTGCTGTTATAGGCATAGCCATCAGGGTTTACTATGGGAATGAAAAAAATCTCTGATTGGTCAACTAAAGCTTGGATTGTGGGATTGGTTTGGTAATTTTCCAACAAATACCACATATAAAAAATCAAAGTCTGTAATGAACCTGGTTCGCGAGCGTGATGTAGCGAAGTGTACAATGCTTCTGGTTCGGGTTCGTTCGTGTTGGGATTGTCCGAAATTTTAACCCAATAAATAGGTCTGTTTTGCGCCGTGGTATAAGTACTGATGGGTGCTTTTACTGTAATGAGTTGCGGATACAAACTTTGCATTTGATCCAATTCAGCCAAAACTTCAGTATAATTTAAATAGCCACCCATACTGCCTAAATTGAAATGAGCAGGAACTGTATAGTCTGTAGAACCACAAGGAGCAGGACTTTTGGTATAAGGAGCATCTTTTATAACTTCGTGATAATAGCTTTCCCAATCCGGAATAGATACTTCAACCTTAAATCCTAAACCTTTGGCAATATTGATTTCATCCTCAGAAAAAACCGATTCTATATAGGTGTTTTGTTTGACTTTCCCGTGATCAACACCTACGCCATGAGCAATTAAAAATTCTAGGTCAGATGATTTAGAGTAAAAAATTTTAGCTTGAGAAAATTTTAATTTATCTTGAGAAAATCCAAATAAACTAACTGTTAGAAAAAGAAAAAGGAGGAAACGTTTCATTGAAAGGAGTATATTGGTAAAAATCTAAATTTTGATTTTTGTTTTTAAAATCAAAGCACCTGGAAATTCTTTTCTAATTCTTTCCAAAGTACGATGTGCATCCAATTTAACTTTAAAATTGCCCGCTTGAACTTTCCATTCGGGTTGTGCATAGGACAAATAAACCGGAATTTCTGGAAAGATTGCTACAAATTTGGACTGGGCAACACGGGCTTGGCTTTCACTCAAACCGTTGAAAAATTGGATTCTAAAGCCTTCTGCATCATCATATGCTTGATTGTAGGTGCGTCTTTCTTGTAGAATTTTTTCCATTTCGGCATCATTGTTTTGAGCCTGCATCGTAAATCCAAAAATAAAAATAAAAATAAAAATTACTTTTTTGACGAATATCATATTGCTTAAAATTTGTTACAAAAATAGTATTAAAAAATATATTAGGGCAAAAATATCCAAATAATAAAATGCACATTATTTAGAATGGTTATAAATTAATAGGCGACAAATGATAAGATTTGTTTTTTCTTAAATTAGTGTTAATTTCGCACCTTTAACGTTTTCGCTTAAGGTTTTAAGTGAAAAAATCATACCAAACTGATAAACAACTGTAGTAATATGAATTTTCTACATCAACACCGAGTAATTTCAAAACTGACAGGTTTTGTCTTCTCTTTTTTTCTTCTACTTACCTTAAATCTTTCTGCACAAGAAGGTGATGCCGCCAAAGGACAAGAGCTTTTTAATGGTAAATGTTTAGTCTGCCATAAGTTGGACTCCAAGACTATTGGCCCTCCAATGACTGAAGTAGCCAATAAAAGAGATTTGGATTACATTTACAATCAGGTCATTGACCCTGCCGGATGGGTAGTGAAAAATTCCGAAGCCAAAAAGGTTTTTGAGGAATACAACAAGACACCTATGACTGCATTTCCTGAATTAACCAAAGAGGATGTGGCTCATATCATCGCTTATGCCAAAGTAGGCGATGCCGGAGTTGCACCTGCAGCCAATGCGCCAGCGGTTGTGTCAACGGTGATTGGACAAACCGATGCGGAAATTCCTGCTCAAAATTCCAATTGGTGGTGGCAACCCATCGTAATTTTGGTATTGGCTGGTTTGGTTTACTTTTTTGTTAGAAAAAAATTCAACCTAATTGCTATATTTTTTACTATTGTTTTGATCTTAAGTACTGCTTTTTTCCTATTCTCTTGGATGATGCAAATAGGTGTTGATTCAGGTTATAAACCGGTTCAACCCATCGAGTTTTCTCACAAAGTACACGCAGGTGACAATGCTATTGATTGTCAATATTGTCATTCTTCAGCCAAACACAGTAAAAGTTCAGGAATACCCTCAGCCGATGTTTGTATGAACTGTCATAAATTTATCAATGAATACAAAGGGGAATTATATGGTGGTCATGACAAAGCTTTCTTTGACGGAGAAATTGCCAAAGTTCAAAAAGCTGCAGGATGGGATAAAACCAAATTTGCCTATGCCGGAAATGGAAAAGGGATAGAATGGGTAAGGGTTCACAACTTACCTGATTTTGCTTATTACAATCACTCTCAACACGTAACTGTTGCCGGATTGGAATGTCAGACTTGTCATGGTCCTGTAGAAGGCATGCACAGAGTTGAACAATTCTCCCAACTCACTATGCAATGGTGTTTGGATTGCCACAAAACTACTCCTGTAAAATTGGATGAAAATGGATATTACAAAGGTACTTATGGAGAATTTGCAAAAGGACACAAAGGAGCAACTGTAGCCGATATGGGTGGTCGTGAATGTGGAAAATGTCACTATTAGACAATTATTTAGAAATTAAAGATTAGAGACTTATAAAGCTATAAACTAAAACATGGCAACAAATAAAAAATATTGGATTAGTACCGAAGAATTGAAAGCCGATACTTCATTGGTAGATAATCTCAATCAAAAAGAATTCTTGGAAGAAATTCCTACAGACCAATTTTTAGGTGATAAAGAGACCTTGGATGCCTCTTCCCCTACGCGTCGTGATTTCTTAAAATACCTTGGTTTTACTACTGCTGCGGCTACTTTAGCATCTTGCGAAGGTCCTGTGCGAACTGCTATTCCTTATGTAGTTAAACCTCAGGATATTACTCCGGGTATTCCCAATTATTATGCGTCAACGTTCTTTGATGGTTTTGATTTTGCCAATATTTTGGTCAAAACCCGTGAAGGTCGTCCTATTAAAATTGAACCCAATAAAGATGTAAATGGTAGTACCAATGCACGTGTACAAGCTTCTGTCTTGTCCTTGTATGACAACAACCGTTTGCAAAATCCTAAATTCAAAGGAAAAGATACTACTTGGGATAAAGTAGATGCTGATATTCCCAATAAAATTAAAGCCATCATCGCTTCAGGTAAAGAAGTAGTGTTTTTGAAAGGTACTTGTGCCAGTCCATCCGGAAATAGATTGGTGGAGCAATTCCAAACTAAAGTAGGTGCTTTGAGAACCGTGGTTTATGATGCCGTTTCCGAATCAGCTGCCTTGGATGCTTTTGAAGCTACGTATGGGGTGCGTGAATTACCTGATTACGATTTTTCTAAAGCCAAAACTATCGTTTCCATTGGAGCCGACTTCTTAGGAGATTGGCAAGGTGGCGGGTTTGAAAAAAGCTATGTGCAAGGGCGTAGACCTGAAGCCGGAAACATGTCATATCATGCACAATTGGAATCCAATATGTCTTTGACAGGAGCCAATGCCGACAAACGTTTTCCTTTGAAACCATCTGAACAAGTTTTTGCCTTAATAAATTTATACAATGCCATTACCGGTGGTAGTTTGGCTTCTAAAGCCACACCTATAGATGCCGATCTTAAAAAATTGGCAGCCCAATTGAAAGCAGCCGGATCTCAAGGAGTTGTAGTCACCGGAATTCAAGATAAAAATGCTCAAATCTTAGCTTTAGCTATCAACGAAGCACTTGGATCTGTTGTCATTGACAAAGCCTATACTAAAAAAGTGCGTCAAGGTAATGATACTGCTGTTCAAACTTTATTAGCCGATATGAAAGCCGGTAAAATCGGAGGTATCATCATCTATAATACCAATCCGGTTTATACTTTACCCAATGCCAAAGCATTTGCTGATCAATTGGGTAAATTGGAATTGAGTGTCACATTTGCCTCGCTTGAAAATGAAACTGCCAAAGCCACACAATATGCCTTGGCTACACCTCATTACCTAGAATCTTGGGGAGATGTAGCACACAAAAAAGGATACTATAGCTTGGTACAACCTACCATCAAACCTTTGTTCAATACGCGTCAATTTCAAGATACTTTATTGAAATGGATGGGTGAGACGGTTACTTTTTACGATTTTATGAAAACCGGATTTACCGGTAATTTCAACCAAGCCATCCACGATGGTTTTGTGAAATCGGAAGAAGTTTTAGCTGCTCCAACTGTAAAATCAGTTGACTTAGCTACTGTTGCTACCGAACTCAATAAATTTAAATCAAGTGATTTAGAACTTGCCTTATATACCAAAGTATCCATGGGTGATGGTCAAATGGCTAGTAATCCTTGGCTACAAGAAATGCCGGATCCTATCACACGCGCTTCTTGGGACAACTACTTAACCATGTCAATCGCCGATGCAGCTGCAAAAGGGATTACCAATACTACTGCTGATAATGGCGCTTTAGATGGTAACTTGGTTGATGTAACTGTAAATGGAGTTACCATACCCAATGTACCGGTTTACATTCAACCGGGTCAAGCCAAAGGATCTGTTGGATTGGCTTTGGGATACGGTCGTACAGAAGGAGTTAAAGAGGAGATGAAACAAGGCGTTAATGCCTATGCTTTATTAGGAGCTTCCAATGCGGTAAGTATTAGTGCTCCCAAAGGTACTCACGAATTTGCTTGCATTCAATTACAACACACCTTGGCCGGTCGTCATGATATTTTAAAGGAAGTTACCTTTACTGATTATAAAAATGTAGCAGCTGATGAATGGAATCACGAAGCTAAATATTCACTAAATCACCAGGAAGTTGATAAAGAAGCTGCCGATTTATGGGAAGGCCACGATTCAAGTAATGGACATCATTTCAATCTTTCAATTGATTTGACTGCTTGTACAGGTTGTGGATCTTGTGTGATTGCTTGTCATGCCGAAAATAATGTACCTGTAGTAGGAAAACAAGAAATACGTCGTAGTCGTGATATGCACTGGTTGCGTATAGACCGTTATTATTCTTCTGATGTGCCTACCCGTGAAGCTGCAGAAGAAGCCGGTTTAGGCAAAGTTGAAATGTACTATGGCTTAGAAAGAGTTGCCGAGAATCCTCAGGTAGCCTTCCAACCAGTCATGTGTCAACATTGTAATCACGCTCCTTGTGAAACAGTTTGTCCGGTTGCCGCTACTTCTCATGGTGCTCAAGGTCAAAATCACATGGCTTACAATCGTTGTGTAGGAACCCGTTATTGTGCCAACAACTGTCCTTACAGAGTACGTCGTTTCAATTGGTTCCGTTACAACGAAAACCCTGAATTTGACTATCATATGAATGATGATTACGGAAAAATGGTGTTGAATCCTGACGTAACCGTACGTTCAAGAGGGGTCATGGAAAAATGTTCATTGTGTATCCATATGACTCAAGCTACCATATTAAGTGCTAAAATTGATGGTAGAGTAATCAAAGACGGTGAATTCCAAGTGGCTTGTGCCAATGCTTGTAGTACCAACGCTTTGGTTTTTGGAGATATCAATGACAAAAACAGCAAAGTAGCTGCTTTAGCCAAAGACAAACGCGCTTATCACTTGTTGGATTTCATTGGAACCAAACCCAATGTGGTGTATCAAGTTAAAGTACGCAACGAAGCTTAATCATTATCAATAATAAACCAATTATAAATACCTTTTTTCCAACATTATCCGTGGATTTTTGGAAATTGACATTTGGAATTTAAAACCATACAGTTTATGTCTCATTATGAATCACCTTACAGAGAACCTCTAATTTTAGGAGAAAAGTCCTATCATGATGTCTCTGTTGATATCGCAAGACCTATCGAAACAAGAGCCAACAAAAATTGGTGGATTGCTTTTTCTATTGCATTAGTGGCTTTCCTATGGGGATTGGGTGCTATTACTTATACCATCGCTACCGGTATCGGGACTTGGGGTCTGGATAAAAACATCGGATGGGCTTGGGATATTACCAACTTCGTATGGTGGGTAGGGATCGGACACGCCGGTACGCTTATATCTGCCGTATTGTTATTATTCCGTCAAGAGTGGCGTATGGCTATCAACCGATCAGCTGAAGCGATGACCATTTTTGCGGTATTTCAAGCCGGACTATTTCCTTTGATCCACATGGGACGTATATGGGATGGATTCTTTACTTTGCCAATTCCCAATATGTACGGAAGTTTGTGGGTTAACTTCAATTCCCCTTTGCTTTGGGACGTATTTGCCATCTCTACCTATTTGACCGTATCGGTTGTATTTTGGTGGACTGGTTTATTACCCGACTTTGCGATGATTCGCGATAGAGCTGTACGACCATTCCAAAAGAAAATATACAGTTTGGTGAGTTTCGGTTGGACCGGACGCGCCAAAGATTGGCAACGTTTTGAAGAAGTATCATTGGTTTTGGCCGGATTGGCGACTCCATTGGTTCTTTCTGTGCATACCATAGTATCCATGGACTTTGCCACTTCTATCAATCCGGGTTGGCACTCTACCATTTTCCCTCCATACTTTGTAGCAGGAGCTATTTTCTCGGGTTTTGCGATGGTTCAAACCTTATTAGGAATTATGCGTAAAGTGACCAATATGGAATCCTATATTACCCGTAAACATATTGAAAACATGAACTTGGTGATCTTGTTTACCGGTGGTATCGTTGCAGTCGCTTATATCACTGAGTTTTTCATCGGTTGGTACACTGCCAGTCCTTATGAAAACTTTACTTATATGTCAGTAGGAGCAGCTACCGGACCTTATTGGTGGGCATTTTGGTTGTTGATCCTATGCAACATTTTAATTCCCCAATTGTTGTGGTTTAAAGGTGTTAGAACCAGTTTTATATATTCTTTCTTGATTTCAATCGTCATCAATATCGGAATGTGGTTTGAGCGTTTTGATATCATTGTAATTGTATTGAGTAAAGGTCACTTGCCTTCCACTTGGGATAGATTTGAACCTACATTTATAGATATTGGTATCTTCATTGGGACTTTAGGTTTCTTCTTTGTATTATTCTTGTTGTATGCCCGCACTTTCCCGGTTATTGCACAAGCTGAGGTTAAAACCATTTTGAAGAAAACCGGTGAACATTACAAGAAATTAAGAGGAAACGAACATCATTAGGATATTCATCTAAGCGAATAACATTTGAAATGTCCCTGAATTGTAGATCCATACAACCAAATTTATAAAAGGACATTACATGTTACAGATGAAATCAAATATTAACAAATACATGAAATTATCATCACCATGAGTAGAAAATATTTTGTTTTACACGCATCATTTGAAGATGATGAAGTATTATTGGACGCTGTAAAAGCTACGCGTGAAGCCAATTACGAGATTGCTGAAGTTTATACCCCTTTCCCTGTTCACGGATTGGATAAAGCAATGGGTTTAAAACCCACGCGAATAGCTATTGCAGCTTTTCTTTTCGGATTAACCGGATTTTTAACGGCATTGGCTATTACCAATTATACCATGATCGTAGATTGGCCTCAAAATTTTGGGGGTAAACCCAACTTCACTTATCCTGAAAACATGCCGGCTTTTGTAACCATTTTGTTTGAGTTGACTGTATTTTTTGCAGCTCACTTTATGGTTATTACTTTTTATCTGAGAAGCAGATTATGGCCTTGGAAAGAAGCCGAAAATCCAAATCCAAGAAGTACGGATGATTTGTTTGTTATGGAAGTTGAAGTAGACGAAAATGCTGAAAAAGCTGCTGATTTCTTTAAAAAAACCGGCGCTTCTGAAGTGGTAATAACCGAAAAAATAGATCCCAATGATTTTGACACACACTAGTGTATTGAAAAACATTGTACAATTATAATAAGTATCAAATGAAAAAATCAGTTTTTGCAATAGTCGCAGTTGTTATACTACTCTCAGCTTGTAGTAGAGACCGCAGCAAACCGAACATGCAATATATGCCAGATATGTATGTGTCTGTGCCTTACGAACCTTATGGTATCAATCCCAAAATGGCAGATAGTTTGGCCTCTTTGGTGCCTCCAACCGGTGCCATTGCCAGAGGAAAAATGCCTTTTGAGTATCCAACCGGAACAGATGGCTACAATGCTGCTTTGACCAATTTAAAATCACCTTTACCAGTGAATGAAGAAAATTTGGCAAACGGTAAAAAAATGTTTGACATTTATTGTGCTACCTGCCATGGATTCAAAGGAGACGGACAAGGTAAATTGGTTCAAAATGGTAAATTCTTAGGTGTTCCCAATTATAAAGATCGCGCCATTACGGAAGGTAGTATCTATCATGTGATATACTATGGACGTAATATGATGGGTCCACACGCAACTCTTTTAACTGAGAAAGAGCGTTGGCAAGTGGTTCAACACGTTCAAAAATTGAGAACCGATTTAATGCCTGCTCCTGTAGCTAGTGCTCAAAAATAAGTAAACAACCTATAATAAGTTTCTTCCTAAAGTTTTTTAAAGTTCTCTCTATTGCAATAGAAAAGCATAGATTTTGAAAAATAGATTAGGCCTTTGAAATTTTTTTTAATTAAATAATTAAAAACGATGTATCAATTTTCAGGTAAATTAAAAAGTATAGCCTTGGCACTGATGGTTATCGGAGCCATTGGAGTAGCTATCGGCTTTTTTACAAATTCAAGTAAAAAAACAGAAGAACACAAAACAGAAGTAGTTCAAAATGCTGAAAAAGCAAGTGTTTCTTCAGAAGTCGAAGCCGATCATGCTACCGCAGCTCATGATACAAATGCCGAACCACACGATGCAAGTCATGCTGAACATCAAATACAAAACAGACCTTGGGCTGCTTTTTATACGCCTTTGTTCTTCTTTTTCATGATTTCATTGGGACTTTTTGTATTTTATGCTACACAAGTGGCGGCTTCAGCCGGATGGTCTGTGGTTTTATACAGAGTCATGCAAGGGCTTTCAGGAGCGATAGTGCCCATAGGTATTATATTGTTTATTTTCTTGGTATTGTCTGCCATGGGTATGAATCATTTATTCCCTTGGATGCATGCAGAAGGAGATGAAATCATAGAAGCCAAAGCTTTTTGGCTCAACATTCCGGGATGGTTGTTAAGAGCAGTCATCTTTATTGGCGGTTTTATTGCCTTTAGATATTTTATCATTAAAAAATCGGTTGAACAAGATCACGCACACGACTACAAAGCGCATGAAAAAGGGTTTAAATGGACCATTTTCTTTATTGCCTTCTTTATGTTGTCGGAATCTGCATTTTCTTGGGATTGGATCATGTCCTTGGATCCACATTGGTTCAGTACATTATTTGCATGGTATATTTTTGCTTCAGGTATTGTATCGGCTGTAACGGTATTGGCATTGTCTGTAATTTATTTGAAATCCAAAGGATATTTGGAAAATGTCAATGAAAGTCACTTACATGATGTAGCCAAATTCATGTTTGGTTTCAGCATCTTCTGGACCTATTTATGGTTTGCCCAATACATGTTGATTTGGTATGCCAATATGCCCGAAGAAACTGTATATTTTGTGCCTAGAACCAAAGGTGTATATCAATTTATCTATTTCTTTATGTTGATTCTCAATTTCTTATTCCCATTATTGGTATTGATGGATAGAGATTGGAAACGTAAAAATTTGATTGTAATCGTGGTTGGTTTGGTTGTTTTGGCCGGACATTATTTAGATTTTTATCTGATGATTATGCCTTCAGCTGTAGGAGATCATTTCGGTTTCGGACTTTCTGAAATTGGATCCTTGTTGTTCTTTATTGGGGTATTTATCTACTTTGGTTTTAACAGCTTGAGTAAAAGACCTCTTTTAATGAAAGGCAATCCATATAAAGAAGAGAGTTTGCATCATCATTACTAGGATATATGTTTTTCGACTTCATAACAAAAAAGAGGTTGTTCTATATATTGGAACAACCTCTTTTTTTTAACTCTTCCAGCGTTCCAAAAGCTGGAAGAGTTAAAGGAATTAATCACCGGACAGGTGCGGTGGAAGAATGAAAAAAAGAGATCATACTGGGTGTTTTTTCTACCACATAAGTCACATGAGTGCGCATAAGATTTTTCAACTTTGACACTACTCTCGTTGTGCGATATCGATTTAAACCCTAAGGTTTTCAAAAACCCTTAGGGTTTGAAAATAAATTTTATCTATAATAAAAACTGACAAAAATTATGATCGTTTTAAATCAATTGAAGAACTTTATCGTGATATTTGGGATTTTCGTGATAAGTTTATACTCTTGTAAAAGAGAAAAGACAGTAATTCCAATTTTAGAACTTTCTTCATCAGCTTGTCATGGTGATTGTCCTATTTTTGATTTAAAACTATATGAGAACAAAGTTTACTTTAATTTGATAGAAAATAATTCAAGAAAGGGAATTTACGAATATAACCTATCGGACCTGGATAAAAAATCTATCAATAAATTGGTAAGTAAAATAGATTATAACAATCTAAAAAATGAATATACAAGTGCTATACAAGATATTCAAGTATATAATTCAGTTTTACATAAAAATCAAAATAGAAAAGAAGTATATTTTTATCCAATGAATGCTCCTGATGATTATTACAAACTGATTGAATATGTAATAAATCTAAAAGACATTCATTTCCTTAGCAAAATGGATACAATTATCACGTTCAATACGAGAAAAGGAATGGAAATAGATGAAATTGAAATTCCCCTAATACCAAAATAAAAAAGTTTTGTAATGCTAGAAGAGTTAGGTTTATTTTTTACCCAATAACATACGCTTGACTTCGTTCAATTTCATCAAGGCTTCGATAGGTGTCAAAGCATCGATATTGGTGTTGAGAATTTCTTCTTTGATGTCTAATAAAAGGGGATCATCCAAATTGAAAAAACTGAGCTGCATATCTTCCTGAACTCCTTTTTGAAGTTTGTTTTTAACGTCTTCATGGGTGTGCGTAGCTTCCAAACGTTTTAATATTTTACGGGCTTTGTGAATGACCGAAGTAGGCATTCCTGCCAATTCGGCTACATAAATCCCAAAACTGTGTTCACTTCCACCGGGAACGAGTTTGCGTAAAAAGATCACCTTATCTTTCAGTTCCTTGATACTCACGTTAAAATTCTTAATTCGCTCAAAAGTGCTCGCCATATCATTGAGTTCATGGTAATGCGTAGCAAAAAGGGTTTTGGCGCGTGTAGGATGTTCGTGAATATATTCGGCTATAGCCCATGCAATGGATATGCCATCGTATGTACTGGTACCTCTTCCTATTTCATCCAATAATATCAAACTACGGTCTGAAATATTATTGAGGATATTGGCTGTTTCATTCATTTCGACCATAAAGGTACTTTCGCCCATGGAAATGTTGTCGCTGGCTCCTACCCTAACAAAGATTTTGTCCACCAAACCAATGCGGGCATTTTCGGCCGGAATATAACTGCCCATTTGAGCCAATAGGACAATCAAAGCTGTCTGCCTCAAGATAGCCGATTTTCCACTCATATTGGGTCCGGTAATCATGATGATTTGTTGTTGGTCGGGACTCAGAATAACGTCATTGGCAATGAAAGATTCTCCCAAGGGCAAATGTTTTTCAATCACCGGATGACGTCCATTGATGATTTCAATTTCTTTGGAATTGTCTATTTGAGGTCTAACATAATTACTGGTTTGCGCCTGTTGAGCAAAAGAAGCCAATACGTCCAATTGGGCAATAATCTGTGCATTGAGTTGAACCGGTTGGATGTAATCGTTGATAAAACTGACCAATTCGGCAAATATATGTTGCTCCAAATGTGCAATTTTCTCTTCGGCACCCAATATTTTGGTTTCGTATTCTTTGAGTTCGGGCGTAATATAGCGTTCGGCATTGACCAAAGTCTGCTTGCGAATCCACTCAGTAGGGACTTTGTCTTTGTGGGTATTGCGTACTTCGATATAATATCCGAAAACATTGTTGAAAGAAATTTTAAGCGATGGTATTTGGGTAATTTCAGATTCGCGTTTTTGGATTTCTTCCAAAAAGTTTTTACCCGAATTGGAAAGATTTCGCAATTCATCCAGTTCGGGAGAAAATCCAAATTTGACGGCATTTCCCTTGAGAATACTGACTGGTGCTTCTTCTTGCAATACATCAAAAATGCGATTACGCAAAGTATCCAACGTTTGCAATTGTTCACCCAAACTTTTAAAAGCCAGGTTTTCTGAATGGTTACTCATTTCCTTAATAGGAACCAAGGCGTCCAAAGATGTTTTCAATAAATACACTTCCCTAGGACTGACGCGAGCGGTAGCCACTTTACTGATCAAACGTTCCAAATCATTGATGCGTTTGATTTGTGATTTCAGCAAGTCAAATTCGGTTTCGTGGTCGAGTAAATACTTGACTACTTCATGTCGTTTTTTGATGCGTTCGGCATCTTTTAAAGGCAGCGACAACCATCTCTTCAAAAGCCTTCCACCCATAGGGGAAATCGTTTTATCTAGGATGTCTATCAGTGGTACGCCATTGAAAGTATTGGATTGAAACAACTCCAAATTTCTAATGGTAAACCGATCCATCCACACATAGTGATCTTCATCAATGCGACCAATGTGGGTAAGGTGTTGTAATTGTTTGTGTTGGGTTTCGGAGAGGTAATGAAGAATGGCACCAGAGGCAATAATTCCATCTTCAAAAGCATCAATACCAAAACCTTTTAGGGAATTTACTTTAAAATGTTGGGTCAACAAATCAAAGGTAAAATCCCATTGAAAAACCCAATCTTCCAAATAAAACACGTAAAAAGAATCTCCAAAATCCTCTGAAAATTGTTTTTTGTATTGTTTTTGAACTAAAATTTCATTGGGTTTGAAATTTTGAAGTAGTTTGTCTATATGAGCGATATCGCCTTGTGAGGTGAGAAATTCACCGGTGGAAACATCCAAAAAAGAAATGCCTAAATGTCGTTTGCCATAATGAATCGCTGCCAAAAAGTTGTTGGTTTTGGATTGCAGCACTTCATCATTTAGGGAAACACCCGGCGTAACCAACTCGGTTACGCCTCTTTTTACGATGGTTTTGGTGAGTTTGGGATCTTCCAATTGGTCACAAATGGCAACTCTCAAACCTGCTTTCACCAATTTAGGTAAATAAGTATTGATGGAATGATGTGGAAAGCCTGCTAAGGCTGTTTCGGTAGGACTACCGGCACCTCGTTTGGTCAAAACAATGTCCAAAATACGCGACGCTTTGACCGCATCTTCGGCAAAAGTCTCATAAAAGTCGCCGACTCTAAAAAGTAACAGCGCATCGGGGTACTTTGCCTTTATGCTGTTGTATTGCTTCATGAGCGGCGTTTCGTTGATGGATTTGGACATGTTTGCGAATTAAAATTCCTGATTTACTCTATTTTCATTTGATTGCAACCGCAAATATATTAAAGAAGTCCTGTAAACTTCAAAGAAAACCTTGAATAAAATGCAAATACCAATTTATAGAATAGCTAATCTTCCAATTTTATCGACGATGACTTGAGCCAATTTGATTTTGGATTCGACGGTCCAACCGGCAATATGCGGTGTGAGAAGCACTTTTTCTGAATGAATGAGGTATTCAAAAGCAGGTGGTAATGTTGTATTATCAAAAAGATTTTCAAAAGAAGTTTGCTCCCATTCCAAAACATCCAAACCTGCGCCGAGTATCTTGCCGTTTTGTAAAGCGGTTACTAGGTCATCGGTCACTACTGCGCTACCTCGAGCCGTGTTGATGAGGTAAAAAGGTTTGTGAAACGTATTTATAAAATCGGTACAAACCATTTTTTTAGAAAGCGGATTGTCATCGGTATGTATGCTGAGTACATCGGCTTGAGCTTGGAGTTCTGCTAAGGAAACTTGAGTGGCATTTTCATCACCTAAGTCGGGCAATAAATCATGACAGATTACTTTGACGTCAAACCCTTTCAGTTTTTTGGCAAATGCCTTGCCCATATGTCCGTAACCTATTATTCCGACCGTTTTTTCATCCAATTCAAGACCGCGATTGGCTTCTCTCAGCCAATTGCCTGATCTGATTTGTCTGTCTGCTCGATTGAAATGGTTGAATAATGATAGAATCATACCCAATGTATGTTCGCCTACAGCATTGCTATTACCTTCGGGTGCTGCTATCAAATGAATCCCTTTTTTTTGTGCATAATCACCATCAATGCTTTCCAAACCTGCTCCTACCCTAGCTATAAATTTCAGATTGGGTGCAGCATCGATAAACGTTTGATCAATTTTAAACCGACTTCTAATGACAATACCGACATAATCGGACATCTTTTTTTCTACCTCAGTTTTGGTTGAAGTAAAATCAGCATGACATATAAAACCCATTTGTTCCAATCCCTTTTGTAGGATGGGGTGGTTATCATCAAGGAGTAGTATGTTCGTGAGTGTATGCAAGGCTAAAGGTTGGATATTTGAAAAGAAACAAATTGGAATTAAATCTTATATGCAATAGGCTTTTAAACCTTAGCTTTATTCTTAATATCGATAGTTTTAAAAAAATTATTCCAAAAACTTTTTGTTATAAATCGGAATGACAATCAAAGATATCAATCCAAAAACTAAAATCATCAACGTTTGAGCGGACCATACCAGCCATCCAAAAGCGAAAGCTTTATCGGGATTAATTTGGTACATTTCAAATACTTTTTGTACGGCATAGGGGAAAGTTCCCAATCCACCATTGGCAGAAGTACCAAAAGTACCACCTATAAAGCCGTTCAAAACAGCCCCTAAGCTCAAATTAGAGGTTTCTGGAATAGCCAATGATATGACATAAAACATCAGTAGGTACATAGACCAGATAAATACAGAATGAAATATAAAAGCTCCTCTATTTTCCATAGTCCAAACACTGATGACTCCTTCAATCAAACCATCCACAAAACCTCTAACTTTTTTCAACCATTTATATTCCGAGCGTCTTATGTATGTATAGGTGACATACGCAACCACAAAGGATAAGAGTCCTACGAAGATCAATAAAAATGGATTTTGGGGTATTTTGGCTAGAAGAAGTTTTGAAACAAAGGAAAATTGGTAAAACAAGGCACCTAAAATGATGAGTAAAAGCATGATTAAATCGACAACTCTTTCGGCTACAATGGTTCCAAATGCCTTTTCAAAGGGAATACCTTCATACTTACTGATGGTAGTGGCTCTAACTACTTCGCCACCTCTTGGGATGATGAGGTTGACTAGATAGGCTATAAATATGGCAAACACGCTATTCCAAAATTTGGGTTGAAATCCCAAGGGTTTTAATAAATATTTCCATCGATAAGCTCTTGAAAAGTGACTGAGTAACCCAATGATGACCGCAACGCCTATCCAAAAATAATTGGCATTGACAATGGCATTTTTAATATCGGTTAATTGGACATTGGTTAAACCTTTTACAGACCACCAAATGATAAAAACACCTATTCCAATGGAAAGGAAAATCCCTATAATTTTTTTAAGCTTTTGTTTCACAAATTCAGGTTAAGGTGTTGTTTTCACTATTGGGAAAGATAATACTGGGCTGAAATGATTTAGCTTTATCAAAATCCATCCAAGCATAAGATATGATGATGATGATGTCACCTTTTTGAACTTTTCTTGCCGCTGGACCATTCATGGTAATAGTTCCCGAATCTTTCACCCCTGGAATGATGTAGGTTTCCAAACGTTCACCATTATTCAGGTTGACCACATGTACTTTTTCCCCTGCAATCATGTTGGCTGCTTCCATCAAAGTTTCATCGATGGTGATACTTCCTACATAATTGAGGTCGGCACCAGTAACGGTAACACGGTGAATTTTAGATTTGAGAACTTCTATTTGCATGGGACAAAGATATAAAGTTTGACGTTAGATTCCGATAGCTATCGAAATAGAAATTAGTCCTTGTTTTCTAGTAAAAACCTGAAGGTGTTTTTGTAATGCTTGGCTTTTTGAAAAATAATATTAATAATCCAATTCGATATTATCAATCAATCTTACAGATCCGGCAAAAACAGCGATAAAACCCCTATATTTTTTATGTTTTTCCTTTTTATCTGTTGGTAGCAACGTTGTTTCATCGGCAATACTAAAATATTCCAATTCCAATAAATTTTGCTCTTTAAAAGTCTGAATTACAAAATTCTCTACTTCTTTTACAGCATGTAATTTGAAAAGTTTTTGGGCTTTTTGTAAGGTTTGATATATCAAAGGAGCCGCTTTGCGATGTGCTGGTGTTAGTCTCACATTGCGTGAACTCATAGCCAAACCATCGGCTTCTCTGTAAATCGGATTTCCTACAATTTTAACGGGAATTTGCTTTTTTTCAACCATTTTTTGGATGATTTTCAACTGTTGGAAGTCTTTTTCCCCAAAAATAGCTACATGAGGTTTTACGATATCAAACAAGCGTTTAACAATTGTTCCAACACCGGCAAAATGTCCTTTTCGATGGGCGCCTTCCATGACTTTGTCTAATCCGTCAAAGTCAAAAACTTCAGAAACTATTTGGTTTTGATACATTTCTTTGACGGTAGGAATAAAAACCACATCACATCCGGCTTTTTGAAGTGCTTTTAAATCGGCTTCCAAAGTGGATGGATATTGATCCAAATCTTCCTTGCGATCAAACTGAGTTGGATTGACAAAAATACTTGCCACGACTGTATTACAAGTATTCTTGGCGTTTTTCACCAAAGATAAATGTCCCTCGTGTAAAGCACCCATAGTTGGTACAAAACCCACTTTGTTTTCAAGTGGAAGTCTTTGTAAATAGGCTTGTAAGAAACGTTTGCTACGATAAATCCGCATAATTTTTTGTTAAAAGGCACAAACTTACCAATTAATAAATATATTGATGCTATTTTTTCGTAAATTTGCATAATATTAGTAGGAGTGCGTTTAAGTTAAACAACACTGCTCTTGTTACGTTTGAATCATGAAGGAACCGAAAGTTTTAGTAATCTCTACCGAAGTAATTCCCTATATGCCGGAAACCGACATGTCATTTTTGGCATTCGAGTCGGCTAAATTGGCGTTTAATAATGGTATGCAAACGCGTATATTCATGCCTCGTTTTGGCGTAGTAAATGAACGCAGACACCAGTTACATGAAGTTATCAGGCTCTCCGGAATCAATTTGATTATTGATGATATCGATATGCCTTTGATTATTAAGGTTGCCTCAATTCCCAAAGAGCGCATGCAAGTTTATTTCATTGACAATGATGATTATTTCAAACGTAAAGCTGTTTTTACAGATGAGGACAATATCTTGTTTGAGGACAATGATGAACGCATTATCTTCTTTACCAAAGGAGTTATTGAAACTGTTAAAAAGCTCAACTGGGATCCGGATATCATTCACTTAAATGGTTGGATGACATCATTGATCCCACTTTATTTGAGAGAATATTACAAAGACGACGCCTTATTTAAAGATAGTAAAATCATTACTGCGTTGTACGATGACGGTTTTGAAGGAGCCATCAATCATGATATTTCTAGAAAAGTAGCATTTGATCAAATTGCCCCTTCGCATTTGACAACCATAGCCACACCCAACTTCATCAATTTACAAAAATTAGCCATAGAAAAGTCCGACAGTGTGATTTTTGCACAACAAAATGTGTCGGAGGAACTTAAAAAATTTGTAAGCGAACAAGCTAAGCCTGCATTAGAATATCATGGCAGAGAAGATTTTGCCGCGGCTTATTTGGAATTTTACAAAAAACACATCAAGTAATTAATTCATTTTTTATAAGACTATTTATGTTTAAAAAAATTTTAGTTGTAATGAAATATCCTATTTTCATAGTAGCGATATTAGTAGGAATTGTATCTTGTGAAAAAGATTTTAAAAATATAGGTGAAAATCTACTGGATGATAATTTGTTTTCAACCGGTAGTTATTCGGCACAAATAAAAGCGCATAGTATTCGTGTCAATAGTAATAAAACCAATGGAATGGGTCACTATTTATTGGGTTACACTACCAATGCTCAATTTGGATCCCTTAAAGCATCATTCGTATCTCAATTGAATTTACCCAAATCAAATCCTAGTTTTGGAAATAATGCTGTTATCGATTCAGTCGTAATTACTATTCCTTATTTATCAACATTGGATGGTACGCAAGATGCAACCGATCCAAATGATCCTACAAAAACTATAAAAGTTCCCAATTATGAATTGGATTCTGTGTTTACATCTGGAACTAATCCAAACTTTCAATTGAATGTATTCGAACTAGGGACTTATCTCAATCCATTGGATCCCAATAATCCTTATGTTGAAAATGAGTTGTTTAGTGATGATGTTTTTCTCAAAACTGGATCACCTCTTTACTCTGGTCTTGTTTCTCCCAATAGAAATGACACTTTGATGGTAATCAACCGTTATCAGTATGAAAATGCCAGTTTGACTAATAGAATTTTATATAAAAAAGATACTATTAAATTGGCAAATTCAAAACCTTCCTTAAAAATTCCAATGAATAAACAGCGTATTAAACAAATCTTCCAAGATAATGCGAGCAGTTCTCATTTTGCTTCAAATGAAAACTTCAAACATTACTTCCGAGGTTTGTATTTCGAAGCTTTGAATTCGGGAAATGGAACTGCTGCAATGTATCTCAATTTGGCAGATGCTTATATGACAATTTACTACACGCAAACAACCGTCGACGATGAAGAAGCAACTGAAGATTTGAATGGAAATGGGATAAAAGGAGAGCTCAATATTGTATATCCAACAGCTGAAACCTTTGTATATTCCTTAAGTGGTATTAGGGTCAATCTTTTTGAAAGAAATTACAATGGAACATTGGCTGAAAGTTATTTGCTCAATCCTAATGTAACCAATGGTGACGATAAAATATTTGTTCAAGGTGCCGCCGGTTCTGATGGAATTGTACATTTATTTGGAGCTGATGCAAACACCAATGATATTCCCGATGAAATTGAAACCTTAAGAACCAAAAACTGGCTCATCAATGATGCTAAATTATACTTGTATGTAGATCCATCCAACTCTACTGATCAATATCCCAGTAAATTGTATTTGTATGGTATTGAAAATGGTTTAAACTATCAAACTTATGAAATCATGAATCAGGGAATTACACAATTGGGTGGAGATTTGGTTTTGGATGATGAAGACAATCCCGATTATTATTTATTCCATTTAACCGATTATGTTTCGGAAATCCTGAAGCCCGATACAGAAGTTACAATTACTGACTTTGGAATAAAAGTCTATGATTCATCCGATTTGCCATTGAGCGCTACAGACACTATTATGAGGAAATATAACAATAATTTCAAAGGAGTCGTTTTGACAGGAAAGAATGTTAGCTTAGCTCCAAGAAATTTAAAATTAGATATTTTTTACACCGAAAAAAATCAATAATCTATGTGTGGAATTACGGGTTATATTGGTTACAGAGATGCATACCCCATTATTATTCAGGGGCTACAAAGACTAGAGTATCGTGGTTATGACAGTGCCGGAGTAGTCTTGTACGATGGTAAAAATATTAACCTATCCAAAACCAAAGGCAAGGTTTCCGATTTGCAACAAAAAGCAGAACTTGAAATTCCTATCGATGGTCATATTGGTTTCGGGCATACCCGTTGGGCAACACATGGAGTCCCAAACTATGTAAACTCACATCCACACCTTTCTCAATCAGAAAACTTGGTAATCGTCCACAATGGTATCATTGAAAACTATGATACTTTGAAAAAAGAATTGATTTCAAGAGGTTACGAATTCAAAAGTGATACCGATACAGAAGTCTTGATTAACTTTATTGAGGAAATAAAAAAACAGGAAAAATGTAAATTGGGTAAAGCCGTTCAGTTGGCTTTAAGTGAAGTCGTAGGCGCCTATGCTATTTTGGTTTTTGATAAAACAAAACCCGATGAATTGGTTATTGCACGTTTGGGAAGTCCGATAGCTATAGGAATTGGAAAAGATAATACTGAGTTTTTTATTGCCTCAGACGCTACTCCTTTTATTGAATACACCAAAGATGCCATATATTTGGAAGATGGCGAAATGGCTATTGCCAAAATCGGGAGAGACGTCAAAATCTATAAAATCAACGAAGACGAACGCGTCAGAGATTTTAAAATCCAACAACTCCAACTCAGTCTCGAGCAGATCGAAAAAGGTGGTTACGAACACTTCATGCTCAAGGAAATATATGAACAACCCACTGCCATAACCGATACCTATAGAGGTCGTTTACACGCCAATGAAGGTTTGATTAAAATGTCGGGATTGGATGATCATTTGGGTCGTTTTATGAATGCCAATCGCATTATTATCGTAGGTTGCGGTACTTCTTGGCATGCCGGTTTGGTAGCCGAGTATTTGTTTGAAGATATTGCCCGCATACCGGTAGAAGTAGAATATGGATCTGAATTCAGATATAGAAATCCTATTATTACCGAAAAAGATGTCGTAATCGCTATTTCACAATCGGGTGAAACTGCCGATACTTTGGCAGCAATCAAATTGGCTAAATCCAAAGGCGCATTCGTCTTTGGAATATGTAATGTGGTCGGTTCTTCCATTGCGCGGGAAGCTCATGCCGGTGCCTATACCCATGCCGGTCCAGAAATTGGAGTGGCATCTACCAAAGCCTTCACTACGCAAATTACCATATTGTCTCTCATGGCACTTAAATTGGGTAAGGAAAAAGGAAATATTGCCACCTCAGTTTACCACACGTATTTACAAGAATTGTTGCAGATACCGGGCAAGATTGAACAATTACTACAAGAGGATCAACACATCATCGAAATTGCTAAAAAATATAAGGATGTATCCAATTTCTTGTATTTAGGCCGTGGTTATAATTTTCCGGTTGCCCTAGAAGGCGCTTTAAAACTCAAGGAAATTTCCTATATCCACGCCGAAGGTTATCCTGCTGCAGAAATGAAACACGGACCGATTGCCTTAATTGATGAAAACATGCCGGTTGTAGTCATTGCAACCAAGCAAGGGCATTATGAAAAAGTGGTAAGTAATATTCAGGAAATTAAAGCCCGACATGGACAATTGATTTCAATTGTAACCGTCGGCGACCATACTGTAAAGGAAATGAGTGATTACAGCATTGAAATTCCTGAAACTTTGGAACCTTTTACCCCATTATTGACTACCATTCCTTTACAATTATTGTCCTATCACATTGCCGTAATGCGTGGTTGTAATGTAGACCAACCTCGTAATTTGGCAAAATCAGTTACGGTAGAATAAACTTCAATAGTAAACAAAATATAAACCCCAAGGATTTCAGTAATCTTTGGGGTTTTTTAATTTTATTTATCTGCAGGTAGCACATCGTGGACCATGGTATGGTTTCCTTCATTCCACGCCGATAAAATATCTGTAGCTACAGCAGCACCACTTCCGGCTGCAATGATGAACTGGCTTCTATGACCTGCTAATACACCTGCAACGAAAATTCCAGGCGCTACCACGTGATCGATATTACGTAAATGGATGCGTTTTTTGGCTTCCGGCATCTTGGGATGAGCTGCAACATAGGATAATAGGCCTTCAATATTGAAATTGGCACTAGGTGTAACGGCTACTACAATTTGTTTGGCTGTATAAGTGTTTTGTTCGGAAATCACTGTGAAATTACCTTCTTTACCATCAATTTTGAGCACCTTTTCATCAGAAATCTGTTGGATTTGCGGATATAAATCGAATAGATGTTTTTGACCGTGGAGTAAAATATCACCACCTTTTGTTCCGGGATTAATCCCCAAAGCATTATTAAACAAAGCTGTATGCATACCGCTTTCACTTTGATGGATGAAAATTCCAATTTTTTTATCGGCTACAAAAGGTTTCTTACCTGCTGAACCAAGCGTTAAGGCACAAGACAATCCGGCAGGACCACCTCCAATAATTAATACGTCAAATATGTTCATGATATAAAATTTTTAGTTGGGCCAAAAGTAGACAAAAAGAACCTAGCTTGTGTGATGTTTATTACCAAAAAAAAAGCTGCCTGAAAAACATCAGTCAGCTTATGTTTATTTAGATGGAAATCCCAAATCCCAAATCCCAAATCCCATCTCCAACGAGTTGGGGACCAAATCTAAAATCTAAAATCCCAAATCTAAAATCTAAATTAATACCCAAATCTTCTTCTACCATTCCAAACATCTCGCTTGGTACAATGTTGAAGAGCCATTCGTTTATTTATTTGTAGTTCATCTCTGTTTTCATTTATAGCTCCGAAAAATCTTTTTAAAGTTGACATGATTGTTTAGTTTTAGTTATTTATATACTGAACAGACGCTGAAAGAATAGTATTGTTACAGTACTATGTAAAACAAAGTACTATTTAACTATTTATTAACAATATTCGGAATCATCTTTCTGATTTGACGTAACTTTATTAAAATTTGATACACTTATGTTTACATTTGGTATTGATTTTACTCTAGTTAAATTAATCTCTTTACCTTTACCTATTCTAAACAAACCTTTTATCTAAATGAGAAATCTATTATTAACCGCAACAGGGTTTTTCCTGTTTTTTTTAAATTCTATGGCACAAAAAGTTGAATTTGAAGAGTATGACCTGGAAAATGGTCTGCACGTAATTTTACATCAAGACCATACCGCTCCCGTAGTGATTACTTCGGTAATGTATCACGTGGGCGCCAAAGATGAGAGACCCGATCGTACGGGTTTTGCCCATTTTTTTGAACATTTATTATTTGAAGGTACTGCCAATATCGGTCGTGGCGAATGGTTTAAAATTGTTTCTTCCAATGGTGGAAACAACAACGCCAATACCAGTGATGACCGAACCTATTATTATGAAGTTTTTCCTTCCAATAATCTAGCGCTCGGTCTTTGGATGGAATCGGACCGAATGTTACAACCGGTGATCAATCAAATCGGTGTTGACACACAAAACGAAGTAGTTAAAGAGGAGAAACGTCAACGCGTAGACAATCAACCTTATGGAAATTTCATCGCAGAAGTGAAAAAAAACATGTTTGATGTACACCCTTACCGTTGGGCGACCATTGGGTCCATGGAACATTTGGATGCTTCAACTTTGGATGAATTTATTGCTTTTAATAAAAAATATTACGTTCCCAATAATGCTGTTTTAGTAGTTGCCGGTGATATTGATAAAGCACAAGCCAAGGATTTGATTCAAAAATATTTTGGAAGTATTCCTCGTGGAGCAGATATCGTTAGGGAAACCTATGATGAAAAACCAATTACGGAAACTCGTAAAGCAGTTTATAATGATCCAAACATTCAGATTCCTGCCATAGTAACTTCTTATAGAACACCTTCTATGAAAACCAGAGAATCACGTGTGTTGGATATGATTTCCACTTTGCTGAGCGATGGAAAAAGTTCTAGATTGTACAAACGCATCGTAGACGATAAAAAAATGGCTTTACAGATTGGTGCAATGAATTTCAGTCAGGAAGACCATGGAATGTATATCATATATGGTATGCCATTGGGAAATACTTCATTGGAAGCTATTATGAAAGAAGTTGATGACGAAATTGTAAAATTACAAACTGAATTACTATCTGATACGGAAATGCAAAAACTAAAAAATATATTTGAAAATCAATTTGTCAATTCTAATGCAACTGTTCAAGGTGTTGCCAGTTCTTTGGCTACTTATTATATGTTGTATGGAGACATCAACTTAATCAATACCGAACTTGGAATTTACAACTCTATAACTCCCGAAGAGATCAGAGCTGTTGCACAAAAGTATTTGAATCCCAATCAAAGATTGGAATTGAGTTATTTACCCACTGAAAAAACCGCTTCAAATTAATCGTCATGCAATTAAAATATACTTACATATTACTAACCACCATTTTTATAATGAGTTGTACCGGAACCAAAACTACTACAGAAACCTTTGATAGAAATAAGCAACCAGTGGCAGGTCCTGCTCCAAAAGTTCAATTGGGCAAACCTCAAACATTTACGCTTGATAACGGCTTAAAAGTATTGGTTGTCGAAAACCAAAAATTACCAAGAGTTTCTGTCAGTTTGTCTATTGACAATACACCCGTTTTTGAAGGAGATAAAGCAGGTGTTTCAAGTTTGCTGAGTGACTTACTAGGAAGTGGAACAACTACTGTTTCCAAAGATCAATTTAACGAAAGAATCGATTTTTTGGGAGCAAGTGTTAATTATGGTAGTCAGAGTGCTAGCATGAGATCCCTTTCAAAATTTTTTCCTGAAGTTTTTGGTTTAATGGCTGATGGCGCTTTAAATCCCAATTTCACACAAGAAGAATTTGATAAATCCAAAGCAAAACTCGTTGACAACATCAAATCGGGTGAAAAAAGTGTGGAAAATATTTCAAACAGAGTTGAAAATGTTTTGGCATATGGTAAAAATCATCCTTTTGGAGAATTCACAAAAATGAACCAATTGCAAAAAATTACATTGGCAGACGTACAAGCATTTTACAACACCTATTTCAAACCAAACAATGCCTATTTGATTGTTACGGGTGATGTCAAATTTGATCTTGTAAAAGCGTTGGTTGAAAAACATTTAGGAAGCTGGCAAAAAGGAGCACTTCCCGAATACAAGTTACCTGACACTCAAAATGTAGTTCAAACAGAAATCAATTTTATCGACATGCCTGAAGCTTCTCAAACCCAAGTAAATGTAGTTAGTACTACTCATTTGGAAATGGGAGATCCAGATTATCATGCTGTCTTGGTTGCCAATCAAATATTTGGGGGTGATTTTAATTCTCATCTCAACATGAATCTTCGGGAGGCACATGGATATACTTATGGCGCTCGTTCATCGGTCCCTGCTAGTAAATACGTTTCTATGTTTAAAGCTGGCGCCAAAGTGCGTAATCAAGTAGCCGATTCTGCAGTTGTAGAAATTATGAAAGAATTGGATAGAATGTACACTGAAAAGGTAACTGAAGATGAATTAAAAACAGTTAAAGCCAGTTACTCGGGTAATTTTGTTATGGAAGTTGAAAAACCGGAAACCATCGCTAGATATGCTTTAAATATTCAAAAAAACAATCTTCCTGAAGATTATTACGAAACTTTTTTAGCCAAAATAAATGCGGTGACTGCTGATGATGTCATGCGAGTTGCTCAAAAATATTTCAACAAAAACAATACGCGTATAGTGGTTACTTCCAAAGGTGCTGAGGTAATACCCGCATTAGAAAAACTAGGATACAAAATCAATTATTTCGATAAAGAAGGCAACAGCGTAGATAAACCTAAAATGCCAGAAGCAGTTTCCAATGATATTACTCCTGCCATTGTTTTGGAAAAATATTTCACAGCAGTTGGAGGAAAAGATAAGTTGGAAGCCATTCAAACTATAGAACAATCTTATGAGTTTACTATGCAAGGTACTCCGGTTGTTCAAGTTTACAAAATGCAAAAACCAAATAAGATTTATGTAGAAACCCTTGTAATGGGTCAATCTTATGGTAAAATGGCTTTTGATGGGGAAAAAGGATATATGACCCAAATGGGAAATAAATTGCCGCTTCCAGAGGATAGAATTGCAGAATACAAAAATAAAAAAGGTATTATTGATGAGTTACTTTTATTGGAAAACAGTATTTTAAAACTAGATGGCATCGTCAATGTGAACGGAAGTGATGCTTATAAAATGTTGATTGATACCAATGGAGAAAAATCAACTAAATATTTTGACGTAAAAAATGGATTGTTGGTTAAAGAAGAAAAAACAACTCAAGATCCAAGTGGTAAAGATTTTAATACCTACACCGACTTTTTTGATTACAAAGAAATAAACGGTATTTTGATATCTCACAAAGTTCTAACCAATGGAATGGGAGTTGATATGGAAATGCTCGTGAAAAGCGTTGAAATAAATAAAATTTTTACTGAAGACACCTTTAAGTAAAATTCAAACGATTTCGTAAAAACCGGATTAAAATTTATGTGTTTAATCCGGTTTTTTTATACGTAGAATCGGCGATGGCGCTTTATTTTTATTACTTTTGCGTCTGCAAAATGATGCCAACTTATCAGTATAAAACAAATCATTTGAAATCATAAAATAGTAATCCATGAAGAGAGTATTAGTAGCTACCGGTGGTGGAGATTGCCCCGGATTAAATGCTGTTATCAGAGCTGTAGTAAAAAGAGCTGCCCAAGAACGCGATTGGGAAGTAATAGGAAGTATTCAATCCTATGACGGAATTTTGAGAGAACCTACCGAAATTATGGTATTGGACGAAAAAGCTGTTGCCGGAATACACGTTGATGGAGGAACCATCATCGGAACTACCAATAAAGGCGGACCATTTGCTTGGCCGTTTAAAAATCAGGACGGAACTTGGGGCGCTGTAGACCGCTCAGATGAAATGATTCGTAAGTTACAATATTTGGGAGTGGATGCCGTAATCAGTATCGGTGGAGATGGCTCTCAAAAAATATCTCAACAACTTTTCGAAAAAGGACTCAAAATTATTGGAGTACCCAAAACCATTGACAATGACTTATCCGCAACTGATTTTACCTTTGGATTTCAAACGGCTGTTCAAATTGCAACAGAATCGGTTGATAAATTGGTTACTACTGCTGCCAGTCACAACCGAGTGCTGGTATTGGAAGTAATGGGTAGAAATGCAGGTTGGATTGCCTTAAACACAGCTATTGCCGGTGGAGCCGAAGTTTGTTTAATTCCCGAAATTCCATACGATATTGAGAAAGTAGCCGAAAAATTATACTCACGCTACAGCAAAGGAAAAGGTCATGCCATCGTAGTTATAGCAGAAGGCGCTGCTCCAAAAGGTGGAACTTTATTAGCCGAGAAAAGTGATGAAGTGGGATATGAGAATGTTCGTTTGGGTGGTGTGGCTCGTAAATTGGTCAATGACTTAAAAGCTATTGGCTTTGAAGCCGATATGCGTGAAACCGTTTTAGGTCATTTGCAAAGAGGCGGAGTGCCAATTGCTTATGATAGAATTTTGGCAACTCAGTTTGGGGTCAAAGCTTTTGAAATGGTTTTGGAAGGTAAATATGGTGAAATGGTAGCTTATCGTCACCCTAATATTATCTCTGTTCCTTTCCACGAAGCTATTGATTCTCCTAACTTTGTAGACCCCAATTGTGATTTGGTCAAAACGGCCAAAGGAGTTGGTATCGGTTTTGGAGACTAACATTATTATAAAAAAAACCTGAAATTTCTTTCAGGTTTTTTTATGTTTTAAAAGCCTTGATATCTTTTACAAATCATACTTGACCGAAAGCATGTAGACAGCTGGTTGTACGTAATATCTTGAGGTACTGATTAAAACATCACTCGCTGTATTTTGATCTTGACTGCCTGTTTTTAAAACATTGTCTCCTGAAAGAATAAACTCCCATTTCGATTTTTCTTTTTGATAGTAGAGTTTCGAACTTAAAAAGCTGTATTGACTGTTGACGGTTTGGTCAGCATCTTCGTAATCGTAATAACTGAAATCGGCTGTCCAAGTGAAATGCTTTAAAAAGTTGGCTTCTACATTGAGATAAGGTTTCTGGGTAAGGTAACGACTATCTCTATTGGTTCCCGTATAATCACTGATGCTATATCTATAACCCAATTCAAAGTTGGGTATTTCCTTAAATCGAGTTTCAAAACTGATGTTGTAATTTTGAGTCAAACTTTTTGACAATGTTTCAGCACTATTCAACAAGGTGTAATTTTGTCCATAATTTACACTACTACCCACATTGATTTCCCATTTTTTAAATTTCTTTCCAGCATTGAGATTCCCCGAAATGTTTTCATCAGGATTTTGGAGATTGATTGGATAAGACACTATATCAGTATTTAATATTTGAGTCGTCGATTTCACCGGATTGACACTTTTCTTATAAGAAACACTTCCGTGAATGTTGGTAAAATTATACATATTGAAATCAAAATAGCGCAAAGTGTAAGTGTGATATAATGAACTTTCAAGGTCACGACTTCCCCCATTCAAAGACTGATAACTGTTTAAAAGCAAACCGGCGGCGTATTTATTGATGTCTGAAAACTCATTCGTGATACCATATTCCAATCGCATGGATCGGGTGTTTTTAAACTTGTATTCGGCGTAGAAATCGGGAAGAATCTTTTGGGTTGATACTTTATTAGAATCATCAAATTGGGTATCATTGAGATTAAACTGATGGATACTCAAACCCGGAGTGACTGTCAATTTACCCCATTTGATATTGTAATGCAATGCTAAAAACAAATCGTTGAATTTAAAATTGGCATTATTCCCTAGAATTGAATTATCAAACTGATAGATGCTTCCATTGGTTAGTGTTTGAAATAAATCAGAATCCAAACGTTGGGCACTATATGTATTCCCAAGGGTAAAATTCAAATTACTCATATTATTCAACACATAAAAATAATCCACTTTTGCATCTACTTTATGTGAATTCAAACCTTTGTTTTGGGTTAATTGATATAAAACATCGTATTGCATATTTAAAATGGCTGAAGTCTCAAAAAACTCATCCAAAGAGGTTGCGCTATACAAAGGTGCATTTTGATCCAATGTATGTTGCACACTTCCCGAAATAACATGATTATCGTTGATAGTATAAAACAATTCTGTGTTTTGATTGATAGAAAATGGTTCCTGAGATTGGAGGGTTTCAATCATTCCATTGATGGTAGAAATCGTTTGACTCTGTTCGGTTTGTTTGGATTTTTTGAAAATAACGTCATAATTCCATTCTAGTGTGGAAGATGGCTTGTATTTAGAACTCAATTTTAACATCCCCAATTGATTGCGTTGATTGGATAATTTGGATTGGTTTTCAATGGTTTCTGTTGGAAAAAAATTCTTATACGTTTCAGTGTTCATATCGGTATCAGAATCGTTGTATATGGCAAATCCGCTAAAATCCAAATGATCAGTAAACGAATAGTTGAAATTCAAAGCTCCAAAACGAGACACAACCGAAAGCGCTTTATCATTATTCATGAGTGAAATTCCCAATTGATCAGTGTTGATTCGCATAGAACTTCCTCCTTTTTTCATCAAATTTTTAAAACCACCTGAAAATTTAAAATAGTCTTGCATGGTAAATGGAGCTTCCCCGATGTTGTTAAAATCGGTTAAGATATTTAAACTTTTCTTGGGGCTGTAATAAAACACTTTAGGATGAGCCAAATATTTTTCGTCAGCGCCACCACCGGCAGTTATTTCACCAAACCAAAAATTTTCTTTTCCTTCCTTTAATTTGATATTTAAGGCAATGGCATCCTGATCGTTTTCCAGCCCTTTGAGTTGACTTACTTCTGAATAATTCTTCAAAACTTCAACTTTGTCAACTGCATTTGCGGGAATATTTTTAGTGGCGAGTTTGCTGTCTCCATCAAAAAAATCTTTCCCATTCACCATGATTTTGGATACTTGTGTACCCTCGACCTCCACTTGTCCATCATCATTTATTTCTACTCCGGGGAGCTTTTCAAGTACGTCCTCCAATTTTTTTTCATTTCCCGTCGTAAAAGAATCTGCATTGTACACGATGGTATCTCCTTTGACAGTGACAGGCATGGTATACTTAAGTTCTACTTCACCCAAAGCACTACTCTTTTCAGTTAATTTAAAGTTTTTACTCACTTTTTGATTCCCAAATTGGGTTACAAAACCCATTACTTCCGTATTGAAGCCCATATAACTCACCTTGAGTGTATATTCTGTGTTTTCTGTAAGTGAAATTTGATACAAACCCTTGTCATTGGTTACTCCAAATGTTGCCATCTTACCTGTACTAGTTACAATAGCAACTACATTGGCCATTTCCAAAGGAAGCCCTTTTTCATCGGTTACTTTTCCTTCCAAATAGGTGTTTTGTGAAAACCCAAAGAAAGTTTGAACCAAAAATAAAAACAATAATATTTTCTTCATTATTAAGATTTTTAAAGCTCTGTTGAGGAGCATAAAACGAAGTGTTAAATGGGTATTGATAGTGTTATTGTACCCGCCAGCCGACTAGACAAGTAATAGGGGTACATCATAAACTAAACCTTAGCTCAAATGTTAACTCCAAATAGATGTGGAAAAGTTATTCAATAAATTTGACTTTACATGCGAATAATCATTCGATGGCCTCCGCCACCTTCATTTTTTCGTTCTTGTCCTCCATACATTTCCTGCATCTCTTTCATTTTATCTTCCATGATTTGATCGTATTCTTTTTGGGTAACTTCTTTGCCTTTTTCCGGTTCTTTCACATCTATGGCATCTTTCGCATTCAGTGTAATTTCAGTACATAGAAACACTGTATTCTCTTCCGAAAGCTCAAGAATCAAACCCGGTAGACCCCAATAGTCTGAAGGTCCATTGTTGATAGGTATTTCGGGCGTATACCAAGCAGTCACCGTAATGATTTTGGTTTTGGGTTCTTCGTTTTGTTTTGAATCTTCTTCATTTTTTTGTGGCGGTGGTCCCATTCTGATGTTTCGTACTTCTTTGGTAGCTGTTGCTTTGAAACACAAATGTTCACCTATCATTTTGGATTCTTCTTCCAATTTCCATTCATACGGCTTCAACGAATCCTTAATTAGAAATTCCTTGCTAAAAGATTCTATTTGTCGTACATATCTTTTTTCTTTTAGGTTTTTATAATATATCCCTTGATTGAAAGCTCCCATCATGCGCATACCACCACGACCAGGTTGTTCGAGTTTTTCTTCTTCTTTATAAATACCGGCAAACTTATCAAATGTGAGTACAAATTTCTTTTCCATTTGACTTTTCAACATTTCCTTGAAGTCGTTGAGACGTTCTTTCGGAATTTGCGTGCTGTCTAGTTGGATATCCAATTTGGTTTTGGATTGATAAACCGCTACCCCTTTAAAATCTTGTGCTAAAACAGAAAAAGAAATTAAAAGAAAAAAGAAAACTGTTGAAACTAATTTTTGCATGATTTATAACTTTAAAATGATATGTGCTTCATCTGTATTAAAATGACAGATGTCTAATCAGACGCCCAAAATTAAGATTTGTTAATGAATGAAGAACGAATTTTCTTTAAATAATTGAATTGTATAGATTTCTGATTGAAATGAATAGATAAAACCTTAATATTTATACCTTCACTCGTATAAAATTCACTGTTATTTTTGAAATAATTTTCCTTTTTAAACCAAATCTGAATCATCATTTTACACTTATGTCAAAATAAATAAATTTTATAACTTTACATTTTTAATATTGCCAAATAATGACTTTTCAAGAATTAATTTTTCAAGGAATTCCCTACGAATTACCAATCCCACAACCCTTTGATTCCCATCTCAATCACGCGCCCAAACGCAAAGATATCCTATCTCCTTCTGAAAAAAAACTGGCTATTCGCAATGCTTTGCGCTATTTTGACCCAAAGCATCACCCCATATTAGCCGTTGAATTTGCCGAAGAACTCCATACTTACGGTCGCATCTACATGTATCGCTTTCGCCCTACCTATGCCATGTATGCCAGACCAATTCACGAATATCCGGGAAAATGTATGCAAGCCAAAGCCATCATGCACATGATTCAGAATAATCTGGATTACAAAGTGGCACAACATCCACACGAACTCATCACTTATGGGGGAAATGGTGCTGTTTTTCAAAATTGGGCACAGTATTTAATTACGATGAAATATTTGTCCGAAATGACTGAAGAACAAACTTTGGTTATGTATTCAGGACATCCATTAGGGTTATTTCCTTCTCATGCCCAAGCACCACGTGTAGTTGTCACCAATGGCATGATGATTCCCAATTATTCCAAACCCGACGATTGGGAAAAATTCAATGCGCTTGGGGTTACCCAATACGGTCAAATGACAGCTGGAAGTTATATGTATATTGGACCACAAGGCATCGTTCACGGTACTACTATTACCGTATTAAACGGTTTCAGAAAAATTAAAAAAGCTCCAAGCGGATCCGTTTTTTTAACTTCCGGATTGGGTGGTATGAGTGGTGCGCAACCCAAAGCGGGTAGTATTGCCGGTTGTATTACGGTATGTGCCGAGGTCAACCCCAAGATTACCAAAATCAGACACGAACAAAAATGGGTCAATGAGGTTTTTGAAGACCTCAACCATTTAGTAGAAAGAGTTCAAATAGCCCAACAAAACAAAGAAGTCGTTTCAATTGCCTACCTGGGTAATGTAGTGGAATTATGGGAAAAATTTGATGAAGTTGGCATTCATGTAGATTTAGGTAGTGATCAAACTTCCCTTCATAATCCATGGGCAGGTGGTTATTATCCGGTAGGAATGACGTTTGAGGATGCCAATAAAATGATGTCGGAAAACCCTGTTTTATTTAAAGAAAAAGTGCAAATATCCTTGCGCCGTCAAGCTGATGCCATCAATAAACACAGTGCAAAAGGAACGTATTTCTTTGACTATGGCAATGCCTTTTTATTGGAAGCAAGTCGTGCAGGGGCAGCTGTTATGAAACCAGACCATTCAGGTTTCAGATATCCCAGTTACGTAGAAGATATCATGGGACCTATGTGTTTTGATTACGGGTTTGGTCCGTTTAGATGGGTTTGTACAAGTGCCGATCCTAAAGATTTGGCCTATACCGATCAATTGGCAACAGAAGTCTTAGAAAAGCTAAAACTAGAGTCTCCTTTGGAAGTACAACAACAAATGGATGACAATATTCATTGGATTCGAAATGCTCAAACCAATAATTTAGTTGTAGGTTCTCAAGCCCGTATCTTATACGCCGATGCTTTTGGTCGTATCGCTATTGCACAAGCATTCAACCAAGCGATACGGGACGGCAAATTATCAGCTCCAGTTGTATTGGGCAGAGATCATCACGATGTTTCGGGTACGGATTCCCCTTATCGGGAAACAGCCAACATTTATGACGGGTCGCAATTTACCGCCGATATGGCTATTCAAAACGTCATTGGAGATAGTTTCAGAGGAGCAACTTGGGTCTCTATTCACAATGGCGGAGGAGTTGGTTGGGGTGAGGTAATCAACGGCGGTTTTGGTATGGTTCTTGATGGAAGTGATGATGCCGATAATCGATTGAAATCCATGCTTTTTTGGGATGTTAACAATGGCATTACCCGAAGAAGTTGGGCCAGAAACGAAGGAGCTATTTTCAGTGCTCAAAGAGCCATGTTACAAGAACCCAAGCTGAAAGTAACGCTTCCTCAACTGGTTTCGGATGAATTATTGGATCATTTGTTTAAGTAATTCAAAAACCTAGAAAATATGAGAACCATTAGATTTATCTTTTTTATTGCAATTGCAACGACCATCACAGCTTGTTCTAGTATTCGAGTTACTACCGATTACGAAGCCGGAACCGATTTTTCAAAGTACAAAACATTTGCTTTTTATAAGACTGGCATCGACAAAGCCGAGATATCAGATATTGATAAAAGAAGAATATTAAAAGAAATAGAATCCGAATTATTGGCCAAAGGCATGGTTAAATCTGAAAATCCAGATGTGTTGATTAGTATTTTTACCAAAGCGCGCCAACAAGTTGATGTACATGAAACACATTGGTCTCCTTATTATTACAATGCCTATCAACGTACAACGGTATCAAAATACACTGAAGGAACATTGTTTATTGATGTGATTGACCCAGAAGGTAAAAAATTGATTTGGCAAGGTGTAGGAAGTGGTTTTTTAACAAAATCTAAAAACCCTGAGAAAAGAGAAGCAAACATCGCTTTGTTTGTTAAGAAAATATTGGAGAAATATCCTCCTACATCAAAGAAATAAAATCTTATCAAACGCCTTTTTTAGTCGATTTTGTTGATGAAATAAATATTTTAAATCCCTAGGGTTTGAAAAGTAAAAACCGGTAAAGATTATTAATGAATCTCTACCGGTTTTGTTTTTAAAATAGTTCAAAAAGCGTTTAAGCTGTTGTTTCTTTTTTCTGAGTCATCAAAGAGACAACGATGATAGTTATTACAGCCAACGGAATTGAAATTATTCCTGGATTATCCAATGGGATAGGTGCATCCTTGGGTATCAATCCATATTTTTCATACATAGTAGGAGAGAATAGTATAATGCCTATTGAGGATACTATACCTACAAAAATGGACCAAGATATGCCTTGAGCCGTTGTTTTTTTCCAAAATAACAAGAATAAAATAGCTGGTAAATTGGCCGAAGCAGCAACTGCAAATGCCAATCCAACCAAGAATGATACATTCATACCTTTAAATAGAATTCCAAGCAAAATTGCGAATAATCCAACCACAATTGCAGAAATTTTACCGGCTTTTACTTTTTTATCATCGGTCATTTTAACTTCCAAATACTTATCGATAAAGTCGTGTGCAATTGCTCCCGAAGAGGCAACTATCAAACCGGCTACAGTTCCCAAAACAGTTGCAAAAGCTATTGCTGAAATGATGGAGAAAATTCCAATTCCAAAAGATTTAGCCAATAAAGGTCCCGACATATTGCTACTTTCCAAATCCAAAACCCCATTAATCATCGCTCCTATTCCCATAAACAGCGTAAGTATATAGAAAAATCCAATTAATGCGATAGCTACAATGGTAGATTTACGAGCAGCTCGTTGGCTTGGAACAGTATAATAACGAATTAATATGTGTGGTAATGCGGAAGTCCCTAAGAAAAGAGCCAACATAAGTGATACGAAATTGAGCTTATCCCAAATACTTGCTCCTACATCATTTGAAATCTTATACAGCAATCCGGGTTTCATAATGTCTTTTCCTGATGTGGGATTTTGATACCATACAACAACACTGTTTTCTCCATCCTTAAACGCTTTTTTCGTAAATCGGACCACTTCACTGTTTTCTACCGATTTGATAAATTCAAAAGGCCCAACAGGTCCGGTTTTATCCACTTCTTTTCCATCCACTACAATCTTACTTAAATGTCCTACTTGAAAGAACTTTTTATCCGCTTTGGGAGCTCCATTGTAAAGTTTTACGCCATCGACTCCAACACTAGTATATAACATTTCGTCCAATGTTGTCTTGCCATCTTTTACATTGAGTTTATACCAACCCGTCGCTTGATCTTTTTCAACCGATACAAATACATTCTTGTCAACAACCTTGGTGTTTTTCACTACATAAGAAGCATTGGGCGCGCTGACAATAGTATCTTGTGTGACAACCGCTTCCAATTGTGCAAATTTGTGGTAATTCTCAGTTGGAGTAAGTTTCAAACCATTCTTTAAAATATATATTGTCAAAACTGTTGAAAAAACAACCAATAAAGCTCCTTTAATAAACTGTACATAAGTAGTAGAAGTCATCCCGGCTGTTGCAACAATAAATATTACGATTGAACCCACAATGACAACACCCATCCAATGAGGCAATCCCAATAAAGGCACAACCAAATCTCCGGCGCCAACCATTTGTGGAATGAGATAAAATACAGAAACAATCAAGGTACTGATAGATGCCGCCAATTTGATGGATTTCGAATTGAATTTGGAATCCAAAGCGTCTGTAAAAGTGTATTTACCCAACTTCTTCAAAGGTTCTGCTACCAAAAACAAGGCAACTACCCAACCTGCCAAATATCCGATGGAATATAAAAATCCATCGTATCCCGAATAAGCAATCATACCGCTGATGCCCAAAAAAGATGCTGCAGATAAGTAATCTCCTGCAAAGGCTACTCCGTTGACAGCCCAGTGAATTTTACCGCCGGCAGCATAATAACTGGATGCCGATTTGGTTTTACGGGCAAAATAAAAAGATAAGCCCAGTACCATTCCAACGATAAATAAAAAGATAATGATGGCGATGTTTGAAACTTCGTATGTCATGACTTACAATTTTTTAAGATTCTTGATTCATTTTATTCTCCAATTTCGTGCATAGGTAATTATAGATAAAACCCATAATAATAGCCAGAAAAATCAATCCGAATCCATACACAATTGCCAAGGTTTGACCTCCTAAAATTTCAATTCCCATCCATTGAGGATTGGTAAGCCCAATCGCAACAAAACCGATGTAAATAAAGGTGTAGACAAAGAAGAGTAAAACACCTAACTTTGCTTTTTTCTGGGCAGCATAATCGGTGCCCGTGATTTGTTTGTTTTCGTGAAGCATAATAAATAAAGGTTTAGTGAGTTATTATTTCGCAAATTAACATTTATATTTTAAATTCACAAACGAAATCGTTGTAATTTTAATTTATTTTCAATAAAGTGGTATATTTGTTACAATTATATAATTGAAAAATTTAATGAAATTACCCTATTTCAAAGGTAAAAGGTAATTATAATGAAGATACAATATTGTTCTGATTTACATTTGGAGTTTGAAGCCAATGCCCATTTTTTAATGCAAAATCCTTGGCAAGTAAGTGGCGATATTTTGCTATTGGCAGGAGATATCGCGCCGCTACACGATCGCTATTTGGTCCATCCTTTTTTGGATATGATCTCGGGTTTGTATCAAATGGTGTTTTGGGTTCCCGGAAACCACGAATACTACCACAAAGATTTAATGGAATTTCCGGCTTCCTTAAACATGAAAATACGGGAGAATATTTTTGTGGTCAACAATCTCAATTTTGTTTATGAAGAAGTTCATTTTGTCTTTTCTACACTCTGGTCCCGTATTGAACCGCTATTTGAAAAAAAAATTGAACAAAACATCGCCGATTTCAACCAAATATCCCTCAACGACAAAAAGTTTAAAACCTCCGATTACAATAAATTACACGAACAAAGTTTACAGTTCATCCGACAAAGTCTCAACAGCATTCGAGAACTCCCCAGCGTAGTGGTTACCCATCACTTGCCCGCCTTACAATGCAATGATTTCAACCATCGCCACAGTGCTTTAAACGATGCATACGCCACCGACTTATCCGATTTTATCGAACAAGTAGATGCCTCCTTTTGGATATACGGACACAGTCATTTCAATCAAAAACCCTTGATCATCGGAAAAACCCTACTCTTGACCAATCAATTGGGAAATGTCAAAACCCCCGAAAAAGAAGGGTTTAATCCTCGGGCTTATATCAGTGTTTAGGGGTTTGAGGGAAATAACTTTTCATTGAAATAAACATCCTTTATTTGCAACAACCCTATTAAATATTTTGCCAATGCATCATTTTTGTAATATCCGCCATCTTGCATTCCAAAGACATAACCTTTTCGGATGAAAAAGTCCTTCGGATGTAAAAACCTTTTCGGATGAAAAAAAGTCCTTCGGATGTAAAAAACTCTTTCGGATGAAAAAAGTGTTTCTGATAAAGCAAATTGTATTTCTGATAGTGGAAAATATCTTTCTGATGGAAC
>JAABRF010000011.1 GCA_011391075.1 Flavobacteriia bacterium
TATGGTTTAGCATTGGCAAAAATAACCCAAAAATCAGGGTCAGCATTTCTGTAAACGGCTGAAATGTAATCTTTCATAATTGAATAGAAAACACCGGCACCAAAGGTTAAATTTCCTTTGTTAACATTTAAGGCCAACTCCAATTGATTATTTTGTTCAGGTCTCAAATAAGGATTCCCAACATATTCATAACTATCCACTCCAATTGCCATGTGATAAGCATAACGTTCTATCATGGAAGCTGAGCGAGTTCCCAATCCATAAGCCAATTGAACCAAAGTGCCATTTTTATGATATTTGATACCAAAGTTTCCACCCAAAGTGTTTTCATCTGTTTTAGCAAACTGACTGCCGTATAAATTTTCAAAACCGGGAACCATTGTACCCATAGGTTTGCCATAAGCTTGTGTATCCAAAGCTGGATCCAAAACTTCAGCAAAAACAAAATCAGAACGTATTCCCGATGTCACAGACCAATGTTTTGAAAATTTGTAAGTAGCTTCTGCAAAAGCCCCAAAATCTTGTGTGGTTGCATCTTGCCAAACTTTATCGATAAATACTCTTGGAGGATTAAACATCACACCGGTGGGAGACATGAATACGGTACGGGTTCTATCTCCGTCTCTTTTAACGATTTCAGCATCCAAACCTGCAAAAATCAAAGCATTCTCATTGGGTCGTAATGTGAATTCCATTTTTCCTCCCATAGAATTGGAAGTAACAGGTGTTTGCGCATCCATCATCGTTATGTTGGGACGTAAAGCATTATTCATCAAGTGATCTACAAAAGTGTAATAACCTTTCAAAGTGAAATTTTGAATGGTTTTAGTCCATTTGTCGATACTGTAATCCAAGGAAGCGGCATAACTATCATCTTTAGGTGAATCCATTGGAAGTCCGGCATGGTCTATGTCTTTACCAAATTTTTGACGCCAATCCAATTGTAATCTATGGTTCTCAAAAGGAACTAATCCCAGTTTGGCTGAATAACTAACAGTGTTGAATCCGGCTGGGGTTTCTACTCCATTTCCATCTTTATAGTCTCCAAAATCACGGTATTCTCCATTTAATGTGAAATCGTATTTTTCTTTGGCATATTGAATTTCGGCTCTTGTTACCACATTTTCGCCATTCAATTCATAACCGGCTTGCACGCTTCCATGTAAACCTTGTTCACTTGGTGTTGTAGTGACCATATTGACCACACCTCCAAAAGTTTGTCCAAAACGTACAGTATAGGGACCTTTCACAACTTCAATTTTTCCAATTTCTTCAGGAATAACATGTGAAGTTATGGGATCCATACGATTGGGACAAGCCGGACAAATCTTGGTTGCACCGTCAAATTTGATGTTCATTTGTTCGTATTTAAAGGCACGCAAAGAAGGCTCGGAAGCCATTGCACTGCGTTTCTGAATACTGAAACCGTTGATGTCATTGAATAATTCGGCTGCATTTCGCGGCTGACTTCCTTTTTTAATGTCGTCTACAACCGTGATACTATGGGTGATGTCTTCCAATGGATTGGATGACAAAAGAATTTCATCCAAGGAGTTTTGACGCGGCGTAAGTGCGATACTTCCCGCATCTTCGACTTGGATGATTTTTGTTTCATAATTGAGATGGTTGATTTCCAATTGAGCATTTTTTGCAGCAATAAGGTTAAATTTTCCTGCAGCATCAGTAGAGGTGAAAGTGTTTTCTCCCACAACTTTTACAGTTGCATCTGCAATCGGTTCATCGGTAATTAAGTCATAGACTTTTCCTTCAATTTTTTCTTGAGAATAGGTTTCGAAACCTAAAAAAATAACAAATAGTAGTATGATAAATTTTTGCATTTTTATAAATAATAGTTAAACCAAATGAAGTTCAAATGGTATAGATTAAAACATTACAAACCAACTTGATATTATTAAATAATTTCAAAGATTAAAGTTTGTTTTCAATAAAATAAATCAATTATGCAAAAAAAGTTGGAGGTCGCAATAGCCCTCGGGTATATGAAGTATAATCAGATTGATTACAATAATTTGGGAGTGTAACCATATCGGTATCATGGTACAATGAAAAATCAAAGGTGAAGAAATCTAATGTAGAAATAGGATAATCTTTAAGATTGATGGGAATACTTGAAACAGGTTTTTGATCATTATGTATTGGGTCAATCTTGTTCATTTGTTTTTCTAGGTAACAAGTTCCGTTACATTCCAAATAAGGTTTATTTTTATTTTCACAAAGCTCTTTGGAAATGTAATCATAATTCATATAGTACTCAACCACGGGAAGAATAGGTCTTACCATAGCAAGCATATATAGAAAAGTGAATACTATGCCAAAGATTTGTTGTTTCAATGGAGATTTGGTTTGTGAATTAGCAAATATATATAAATTTGTTTTTTGATTACAATAGTTATTGTAAGATATTTGATAATTTATATTTTTATCAAATTTTTATTAAAAAATCAAATGAAAGTCAAAAAAAGTTTTATTTTTGAGCAAACTGTTTCCTTGTAGAAAATAAAGATGTTTAATCAGTTTATCGATTGGGATGAAAACATATTTCTTTCCTTTCGGAATCATCAGTTAAAATTGAACCATAGATAACAATCACAAATTTTCAATTTTAACTATAATTATTTAATTTGAATCCTATGTTATCCAATGCTTCCAAATATGCCATTCGCGCCGTTTTATTTTTAGCTGAAAAAAGCGAAATGCACCAAAAATACAGTGCAGTTGAAATAGCTGAAGCTTTGGAAATCCCAAATCATTTTATAGCCAAATTGTTACAGCAATTAGCCAAAAATCATATCATCAGTTCCACAAAAGGGCCCAATGGTGGTTTTTATTTGAATGCCAAAAATTTGCAATTAAAAGTATGTGATATCCTAAATGTCATAGAAATTAAAAAGGTCTTTGAAGGTTGCTTTTTGGGACTACCTAAATGTAGTGATGTAAATCCTTGTCCTGTTCATCATGTTGTAGCCGGGTTTAGAGAAAAAATTTTAGTTAAGTTTGAACATCAGACCATTCAAGAATTTGCTGATGAAGTAAAATTGAAGGGTACTTTTATTTCTCACAAAGGACTATCACCTTCCATTTAATTTTTTAAAAATATAAAATACTATTTGGTATTATAATATTTATTACTATCTTTGTATTATAAAAAATACTAAATAGTATTATATTAACTTAAACCAAATTTTATGTTATCAAAAAAACAAGCAAGGGCTTTTTTCTTGGGAGGGACGGTGGTTACTTTTCTTATTTTTATAGGATTGACTGTATATTCCTTGTCAAAAGCACAAGATCAAACGAACCGAGACAATATTACTGAGTCGGTGGTTAGAGGTAAAAAAATATGGGAAAAGAACAACTGTATGGGTTGTCATTCCTTATTTGGAGAAGGGGCATACTATGCACCTGAATTGACCAAAGTCATTGATCGTCGAGGTGAAGCCTATGTAAAAGGGGTTTTGATGTCACCTGTACCTTGGCAAATCAATGGCCGTAAAATGGTTGCTTACAACATGAGTGAAGCTGATGCACTCGATGTTGTCGAGTTCTTTAAATGGACCGGACAAGTCGATTTAAACGGATTTGAACGCGTTATTTCGCCATTAGCAAAAGAAAAAGCAGCACAATAAATTTTAATCCAAGTATTATGAAATAGCCACAAAAAGATATCAAACCTTTCAGGATTGTTCCGATAGTTATTGGAAATGGCTATTCCAAGGTACCTTTTAATAACAAATAAATATAAAAAGATGAAATATAAAACGCAGAAGATTGCCTATTGGTTTTGGGCACTTTCCATGTTACTTTTAGTTTTGCAAATTACCTATGGTTTTATCATGGGATTTGCGAGAATTGGAATGGATAATTTACACGAATTTATTCCATTTAATACAGCTAGAGCAGTTCATACCAACCTATTGGTTGTGTGGTTATTATCCGGATTTATGGGTGCTGCTTATTACATTATTCCCGAAGAAGCACAAAGAGAATTAGTCAAACCAAAATTGGCATTTCTTCAATTGATTTCACTGGCTCTAGTAGGTGTTATAGCCATTATTGGTTACCATTTCAACTGGTGGGAAGGTCGAAAATTTTTGGAAATTCCACGTCCTTTAGACTATTTGGTAGTAGTCAATGTCTTACTCTTTCTAGGATTGATACTTTGGACTTTATTTACAGGAAAACGTCGCACAACAACCGCATTGGTTCTTTCTATGGGATTGCTTTTTGCAGCACTGCTTTACTTGCCTGGAATGATTGATTTTGACAGTCAAACGATGGATTCCTTTTTCCGTTGGTGGGTAGTACATCTATGGGTTGAAGGCGTTTGGGAATTAATTATGGGTGGTATTCTATCTTTCCTTTTGATAAAATTGACAGGAGTAGACAGAGAAGTTATTGAAAAATGGTTGTACGTCATTGTTGGTTTGACTTTTTTATCCGGAATTCTCGGTACCGGACACCATTATTATTATATAGGAGTCAATAAAATATGGTTGATTGTAGGTGGAATTTTCTCAGCATTGGAACCTTTGGCTTTCTTGGCAATGGCTCTATTTGCAGTCAATATGTACCGAAAAGGGGAAAGAAATCATCCCAATAAAATTGCATTGTATTGGACTCTAGGTTCTGCAATTTTATCATTTGTAGGAGCAGGATTGTTGGGATTTGCACATACTTTACCACAAGTCAATCTATACACACACGGAACGTTGGTTACTGCCATGCATGGCCATTTGGCTTTTTGGGGTGCTTATGGGATGATTGTATTTGCAATTATAAGTTATGCTTTGCCCAATTTGACCGGTAGGAAATTGTATGATACAGCAGGAGCACGACTGGCATTTTGGTTGTCCAATATAGGTATGTTGGGTATGACCATAGCTTTTGGAGTTGCTGGTGTAGCCCAAACATATCTAGAAAGACGTTTCAAAATGGATTTTATGCAAGTACAGAATGAAATCAAAGTTCATTTTGTAGTATTGATTCTAATGGCTACTTTATTCGCCATCGGAATTACTTATTATATCATCCAATTTATCAGATATGGGGTACCCAATGACGAAGCATTGGAAGTAGAAATGAATAAAAAATAATTATTTAGATAAGTCCAAAAACCGTCTTAATTGAGTTGAATTCCATACTTTTTTAACTCTTTTTAAGACGGTTTTATTTTTGAATTAATATAATGAAATGAGCATAAAATAAGCATCATACCAACCGAAATGTTTATAGAGTTCATTCCACTCGCCTCGCTTCGAAGCGGGTCTGACCATAAAAAAACAACTGCGCTAGCAAATCAGTGAACTCCGCAAAATAAATAAATAAAAAGTGAACTAAATAAGTATAAACAGATGAAATGTCCATAAGCAAAGTTGCATACCAACTGGGAATTTCCCGATAGCTATCGGGATTGGTCATTCCATCTGACCATTAAAAAACAAACAATTATAAACAGATGAATATACCCTATTACTTACCCATTGAAAAAGAAGTCGAAGTTTTTGAACATTGTTATCAAAATCGGCTTCCCATTTTATTGAAAGGTCCTACAGGAACCGGAAAATCGAGATTTGTGGAGTTTATGGCACATCGATTGGAAAAACCTCTAATTACTGTTGCTTGTCATGAAGAAACTTCGGCAACTGATTTGATTGGACGATTTCTACTCAAAGGGACTGAAACGGTATGGGTAGATGGTCCATTAACCAAAGCAGTGAAGGAAGGACATCTAATTTATTTGGATGAAATTGCAGAAGCTCGCCCTGATATTATTGTTGCCATTCATCCATTGACAGATCATCGCAGGAAATTGTATATTGATAAATTGGGAGAAACCATTGAAGCACATCCCGATTTCTCAATGATTGTTTCATTTAATCCTGGTTATCAAAAAGGGTTTAAAGAATTGAAACCTTCTACCAAACAACGTTTTGTAGCACTTTCTTTCAAATATCCATCTGAAAAAGCTGAAATCGAAATTTTATTAAATGAAACCAAAATAGATGAAAATACTGCTAAATGTTTGGTTAAAATAGCTCAAAAAATAAGAAATTTAACGGAATTAGGTTTAGCCGAAACCGTTTCTACCCGACTTTTGGTCGATGCAGCCAAACTCATCGCAGGTAGTTTACCCAAACGCCTATCAGTAGAAGTAGCCATTTTGCAACCGCTTACAGATGAGGAGGAAACTTTAGCTGCTTTAAGAGATTTGGCAAATCTTTATTTGTAATTTGCATATCAGTCCTTTAACAATCCCGAATGCTTTCGGGACAAATTAGTATATTTAAAATGGGTTTCGACGAATTTCTCTTTGGAAAAATTTCCAATTTTTATCGCTCTAAAAGAGACAACAAACTCCAACAACTGGAGCAAACGGTTAGTTTGGAAGTGATGAAATCTCGTTTGACCCTTATTGCCCGAGCTTTGACCAAAGAAGAAATTGAAATTTTTCCTGCTGAACGTGAAGGAGGATTTAAAAATCACAACTTTTTTTTGCCTCATCTTTTTTTTGCATTTCCTGAAAAATATAAAAATGAACAATTTTACATTTTTAGAATATTGTATTTATGCATTCAAAAAAAACTGAATTTGAATGCAAGTCCATCAGAACAGTTATCTGATGTAGATGCAAAGAAAAAAGCTGAATGGGCTGCGCCTTTGGTACTAGAGCGTTTAGCTATAGAATTCCCCACTTTTTTTTCATTTTATCACGAATTGATGGCGCATATTGAAACTCAAAAAGATCCCAAAAAAAAGTTTGACCAAACTTATGTTTATGGGAAATTTATGAGCCCTTTAGTGGATCAAAATCTTTTGAACCCATCCAATAAAAATTTTGAAAATAATTTCAAAAATTCACCTAATTCAACTGTAAATACCATTATTAAAGCCCAAAATCGTATTGAAAGTATTCAAAGTTTAAACGTTGATAAAAAACAAAAAGAAGATGCAACCATTTATCACGACTTGGAAAAATTGCGAACAGCCGATGAATTTAACGGAAATTGGAAAGATTTTGACGGCGATGATGAACTGCAAAAACACCAAGAAGCACTCAAAGAATTGCGCATGCAATTTACAGTTAGAGTAGATGATGAAGTGCATAGTGTATTGCAAAGTGAGTTTGTTGAGAATACCCAAATAGCTGAGGTAGAAAGTGATGCATCACAAAATGTATTTTATTCCTATAATGAATGGGATTATTCCCAACGTCAATATAAAAAAGATTATTGCAAAATTGTCCCTTTAAATCCACCAATTTCTCATCCAACCTATTATGCCAAAACCATTGTGGAAAATCAAGCTACATTGAATAGCTTGCGTAAAAAATTAGTTTCACTCAATAACAAATTTAAACAACAAAACCTACGACGTCAAGGAGATGATTTTGACTTGGATGCAGTAACCGATTTTTCTGTGAGTATCATGAGTGGTCATACACCATCGGAAAATATTTATATTGATAAACAAAAACTTGAAAAAGATCTTTCGATTCTATTGCTAATTGACAATTCACTTTCCAGTGATTCTTACGTGATAAATAATAAAGTGATTGAAGTTGAAAAGCAAGTTTCTATACTTTTTGGAGAGATATTAAATGAATTTCAAGTGGACTTTGCTTTGACGGCTTTCCATTCCAAAACCAGAAATCATATCAATTTTATAACTTTAAAAGATTTTGATGAAAATTGGCACACTGCCAAACATAAAATAGGTTCCTTAGAACCTCAAGGTTATACCCGAATTGGAGCACCACTTCGTCATGCTTCTACTTTGTTGCAAAAAAGAGGTACCCAAAACCGATGGGTCGTTTTGTTGTCGGATGGGAAACCCAATGATTACGATCGTTATGAAGGAAAATATGGAGTCAATGACGTTAAACAAGCGCTTCGTGAAATGAAATCGGAAGGCATTCAAACCTATGCTTTGGCTATTGAAAAACAAGCAAAATACTATTTACCAACAATGTTTGGACACAATCATTTTCAGATTTTATCATCACCGGTAGAATTATTACAAGCTTTAATCAAACTCTATGAACGCATCCGACACAAAAATTGAAAATTCAATTTCTATTGATTATCAAAATATTTATTATCCGCCAGGTGGCATTTTGATTTGGATTCTCATCCTATTGGAATTGCTCACCTTTGGTATTGCGCTGACTGTTTTAGTAATTCAATCCAAAAATGAACCCGATTTATTTCACACCATGAGTGACAAACTCAACACACTATTTGGCTCAATGAATACTATTGTGCTACTGACAAGTGGTTTTTTTATGGCCAAAAGTGTTCATTTTTTTAAAGATAAAAATTATGTGTCAACCAAGAAATTTCTTATTTGGACTGTATTGTTAGGGCTTGTTTTTGTGGGGATAAAGTCAATTGAATACACGCACAAAATAAACGAAGGTATCACTTTGGGAAGCAATACATTTATGAATTATTATTGGCTTTTGACCGGATTTCACATGATACACGTATTGGTGGGATTGGTAATTCTAAGCTTGATGTATCACAGTATTTCCCAAAAACCTGAACAAACCGATGTGTTGGATTTTGAAGCCAGTGCTTCTTTTTGGCATCTGTGTGATTTGATTTGGTTGTTGCTTTTTCCGATACTTTATCTAATTTTTTAATGTGCCAATATGCTAATTTTCCAATGTGCCAATGAGTTAATGTGCCAATGTGCTAATGAGTTAAAGAAGTAATTTACATATAACCCAATAACCCAATAATCCAATAACCTAATAACCTAGCAACCCAATAACTAAATCAACAAACAATGCGTTCAACTTTAACCACAACTTGGCTTTTACTGATGTTTTTGGTCATTCTCATGTCGCTTTTTGCACATTTTGAACCACATAGTTCCTTTTTCTGGACGGTAATTTTAGGACTTTCCGGACTGAAATTTTTATTGGTTGCTTTTCAATTTATGGAAATGAAACGCGCCAATAGTTTTTGGAAAGTTTTTTTGGTACTTTTTGTGGTTCTGTTTATTGCATTATTGCTATTTCTATAATAATCAATTTGGGTGTTTCACGATTTTATTTCAACTTCGCTTTTTTCTTTTTTATACGCATTGCCCTAATGAGGGTTATACAAGCCCATTCACACTTGGCAATTTCGGAACTGAATTTTTTAGGAACGGCTTATTTCGCTAATTTACATAAGGTTAATTATTCATCCCTAACATTCTTTTTCCTTCAGGCGTAATCATTCCATGATTCCAACTTGGCTCAAATACCATATTTACTACAACCTCCATGTCGGAATACTTTCGTTTGATGCTTTCTTTTACATCTTGGACAATTGAATCACCTAACGGACACGAAGGTGTGGATAAAGTCATGGTTACAGTAACTTGATTGATTCCATCAAATTTTACTTCGTAAATCAATCCAAGATTGACTATGTCAATTTCAATTTCGGGGTCATATACGTTGATTAGTACGTTTTCTACAATGTCTAATTCTATTTGTGAAGGGTTTTCGTATTTTGTTGTCATGGTTTTGTTTTATTTCTAAATGAGTTGGTTGAGTCTAATAGTTTATTGAGTTTAGTTTATATTTTACTAATTGGCTAATTGCCTAATTCTCTAATTAGGTTGCTGAACTTGGCGAAGCACTAATTTGTGAAAAACAATTTTTAAAACATTGAAAAGATTTAATACTGCAGCTACAAGTATTCCTATTAAACCTATTTGAATGATGATTATTTGTTTAAATATCAAACCACTAAGTAAAATGTCAAAGCCGGTTAAGTATATATACATTTGTATTTTCAATATCTTTTCAGAATACAATTCGCGTGGTAAAGGTGTCTTAAATTTTCCTACAAAAGGTTGATATATTTTTAACCAAATAATAAAAGGCAATGTTTTGTATATCTGTCCTAAAATGATCGTGCTGATTAACCCGAATACGATACCAAAACCATAAACTAATGCCCAATGTGAATCGAGTACATCATTCCAATTTTTACCTAGAATGACTAATGAAATCAATAACGGAATAAATATCAATATCAAAGAAGTAAAGGTTAATTTGAGTGCTGAGTCTAATGTTTTGCGTATTCGGTTTTTGAAAATTTTAAAAATATAATGTAAATAATTGACAATTCCTGCCAAAATCAACAATCCAAATAGCAATGATAAATACGAATAATTGAAAAGTATCCAATTGACAGTTAAGCCTATAAGTCCAATATTGATGGCATAATAGGTGAATTTTAATTTGCTGTCATTGGTTTGATGTGATATAACAAACATCGGGATCAACAGAGAAGAAGCCCCAATGATGAGTAGCAAAAACCAACCTGCCAAACCTACATGTGCGTGAATTTTTAAATAATGCAAATGAGAATTGTTTAGGAAGGGAAATTTGAAATTTAATGCCACTAAGGTCCCTAAAATTTCAGTCAATGCCAACCAAAATATAGCAGTAGAAATAAATCTTGATTGTATGTTGTTTTTGGTGCGAATACGATAGGTCCATGTCAAATTGATGATAAACAATAGCAAAGAAAAAAACATCAATAACGAGGAGTAAAACAATAAATTTGAAAATGATGCCACCCAAAATGAATATGATAAAAATATAACACTCAATGTATAGGAGTAGAAAGTTATTTTTGCCAAATTTTCACTAAACAAAGAAGTTTCATATACTACTGGAATTAATTGGTACAAAGCCCCAAAAGCAATCATGGTTCCCCATCCCAATACCAAAATATGTGTTATGGCGATGAGTTTAGGGCTGAAATACAATGTCATCCATTCATCAACACTGAAATAAAGTAAAATTGTAGCTACTACAAAAGCCAAACTACCGGTTACAAAATGTGGTACGACGATAGAGGCAGAAGGAGCATTCGCGGTTTGAAGTCCGGTCATTTTTAAATTAGAAATTAGAAATTTGAAATTAGAAGGTGGTTGAGTGATTTTCTGAAATTACAAATTAATATTTGAAATGCATATTGTTATAGAAAATTGTATCGAAACCAGCGGTTATTTTTAAATTTGAAATTAGAAATTAGTGCTTCGTAAAGCTCTGTGCATCGCATTAGCTTATTGGTACATTAACACATTAACAAATTGGTACATTGACAAATTGGCTAATTAGTTTTATAAATCAACATTTGCACATATCCTTCTTCAATATCCTTGCTCAACCATTGGTAATTCCTCGTTTTCAACTCTGGCAATAGGAATTGCGGTACTTTTTTATGATGCACAAATAATCCGTGGTTTTCGGGTAAAATAGTAAGAGTTTCCAAGATTTTCATCATCGGTTCTGGCATTTCCAATTGTCTGACATCTATTTCGATGATATTTGACCCAAAATCTACCATTTTGGTTTCCATTTCGTTCAATACAGGCAACCCAATTTTGAAAGATTCTGGTTGAGATTTTTTACCGGTTAATTTGAAATAGGTATGAAATTCATTGGAGCTCATCTTGTCGGTAAATGATTTGTATCCTTGTTTTTCCAATACATTCATTATCGGAATAGGTTCAAAAACGTTGACGATTTTCAAGATTTGATCTTGTTTAAGGGTTTTGATATTGGCCATTATATCCGAAAAAGGATCTGCACCACTTTCTATAGTAGGACGTACATCGAGTGTAATGATTTTGTCGAGTGGCAAGTCAAAAGGACGCTTTGTGGTTTCCAATTTTTCGAAATTTGAAGCATCTGGAAATTCTACTGACATTCCGATATCTGCCAATTTCTGCAAAAATTCGGTTATTCTGACGCCACCAATTCCCGCTGCGTCTTTTACCGTTACTCGTGGAGCTAAGACTTTACGCAAAATTGGGTTTTGAAGTTTCTTAAAATGTTTGTTGATAATTGCTATAGCGTCTATGGCTTTAGGATTTTCAGCAATAATTGTCGATATTTTTGTGTTTTGGTTGATGATCATATTTTGATTGAATTTGTTTTCGGTACAAATTTAGAATAATTCTAAATAAGAAAAAGACAAAATGGTATTTATTTTTAATAAATGTATCATTTCTGACAAAAATCATTATTTACATCAAAAATAAAACATAAATTTGTCTTTTATTAATTAAAGTTTATTTACGATGCAGATTTCTAAAACAGTTATTCTTATTTTTCTGTTTATTCTATCTAATAATCAGCTTTTTGCTCAATTTCAAATAGGTGCTGAATTGAGAAACCGAACAGAGTTTCGTCACGGATATAAAACACTTTTTCCCGATGATACTGATCCTGCCTTTTTTAATGCTCAACGTACCCGACTGAATACACAATATTCAATGGAAGGATTGAAAGTATTTGTCAGTGTGCAAGATGTGCGTACTTGGGGCGATGTTGCACAACTCAACGTTACCGATAAAAACGGGTTTTCATTACATCAAGCATACGCCGAATTAAAACTTTCACCAGTAATGGCTTTGAAATTAGGTCGTCAAGAAATAGTTTATGACGATGCAAGGTTTTTTGGAAATGTGGATTGGACCACACAAGGCAGAAGCCACGATGCGTTTTTGATCAAATATGGTAAAGATAAAATGCAATTAGAAATAGGTTTGGCTTACAATCAAACCGATGAAAACGGTTTAGCAAATACTTATACAATTGCAAATACTTATAAAACCTTTCAATATGTATGGTTTCACAAAGATTACTCCCATTTCGGAATGTCTCTTTTGTTGTTGAATAATGGAATGCAATATATCAATACGTCTGATGCCACTCAAAATGAAACCCGTTTTAGTCAAACCCTTGGTACGCATTTGAAATTTAAAAAAGATAAAATTTCTGTTGCTTCCAATTTGTATTATCAAATGGGAAAAGACATCAACGACAACAAATTGGGAGCTTATTTGGTTTCATTGGATTTCAATCATCAAACTACAGATAAATTCAATTTTGGAGTAGGCGTAGAGCTGATAAGTGGAAATGAATTTGGTGCCATTACCGACCAAAAAAATCATGCTTTCAACCCTATGTTTGGAACCAATCATAAATTTAATGGTCACATGGATTATTTTTATGTTGGAAACCATTTGAATTCCGTAGGTTTGATGGATTTTAATGCTACATTGGGTTACAAATTCAGCCCCAAACATAGTTTGACAGCTTATTTTCACCAATTTTCGGCAGCACAGGATATTAATAATTCATTGGATAGCAAAACATTGGGTAGTGAAATTGATTTAGCTTTCAATTATAAATTTGCTGACTATGGCACCTTCACGCTTGGTTATTCTCAAATGTTTGCTCAAGAAGGTTTGGAAGTTTTAAAAGGAAATAACGATGGAAATTCCAATAATTGGGCCTTTGCCATGTTGACATTGAAACCCAATCTTTTTACAAATAAATAATATAAAATAAATGGTATGTTAAAATTATTGCGATACCTTAAACCACCCAAGAATTGGCATTTGCAGGCAATTATCCTCATTGGAGCCATTACAGGTTTTGGATTGTATGCTGCCATTGAATCTAATGCGATTTCATATTTGTCAGACGATCCGAAAGCTTGTGTCAATTGCCATGTGATGACACCAGAATATGTTTCTTGGCAACGAAGTTCGCATCGCGAAGTAACCAATTGCAACGATTGCCATGTGCCACATGACAATTATGCTAAGAAAATGATTTTCAAAGCCAAAGATGGATTGTATCATGCGAGTGTTTTTACAACGAAAAGTGAACCTCAAGTCATTCAAATGAAAGAGGCGAGTGCCAAAGTAGTACAGAGTAATTGCATCCGTTGTCATGAAAATCAAATCACTGATGCCAATTTGAGCGGAACAGTAGCAAATCACTTCGAACATCGTACTTCCAAGAAATGTTGGGAATGCCATAAACACGTTCCACATGGTCGTGTACATAGTTTGTCGTCTGTGAAGTATTACGGAAAAATTTCAGAGGAACATCAAGAAACTGTCCCTGACTGGCTTAAAAAACAAATGATAGATTAGTTGATCAGCTGATTTCAGAATTTGCAAATGAGCCTATTTAACTCATTTAACTTAAATAACTTAATAACCTATCCCATCCCGATAGCTATCGGAAATCGGGATCTAATAACTAAATAGTAAAATGGAAAATAATAGAAAACCTTGGGTGAATTGGATGTTTTTTTTAGCATCCTTATTGGTAGTTTTTTTATTGGGATTATTGATATCCAATATAGTAGAACGCAAAGCAGAAGCAAAATTTGCTTACAAACCCTTAAAAGATATCGGTCAATTTGAATCGAGAAATGAAGTATGGGGAGAAAACTATCCTCGTGAATATCAGTCCTATATGCAGACTGCAGATAGTTCATTTGTTTCAAAATACAATGGCAATGCCATGATAGACATGCTCGAAGTGGATCCAAGATTGGTAGTGCTTTGGGCAGGATATGGTTTTTCAAAAGACTACAATCAAGGTCGCGGACACGTGTATGCTATAGAAGATATGTACAACACACTCCGTACAGGTGGACCTACAGGAAACGATGATGGACCCATGCCATCCACTTGTTGGACTTGTAAATCGCCCGATGTACCTCGTTTGATGAACGAAAAAGGCGTTACAGAATATTATACCGGAAAATGGGCGAGTTTAGGAGATCAAGTGGTAAATCCAATAGGTTGTGCAGATTGTCATGATTCTAAAACAATGAACCTGAAAATTACACGTCCAGCTGTGATTGAAGCGTTCCAACGTAAAGGGAAAGATGTCAATAAAGCCTCCCAAAATGAAATGCGTTCCTTGGTTTGTGCTCAATGTCACTCCGAATATTATTTCAGTAATAAATTACCTGGGAAAGAAAAAGCACAATATTTAGTTTTCCCTTGGGACAATGGTTATACTGTAGAAGACATGGAAAAGTTTTATGATAACGTGAAACACACCGATTGGGTTCACTCTTTGAGTAAAGCTCCAATGTTAAAAGCACAGCACCCCGATTATGAAATATATATGACAGGTATCCATGGTCAACGCGGCGTTTCTTGCGCAGATTGCCACATGCCTTATAAAACAGAAGGCGGACAAAAATTTACGGATCATCACATTCAATCACCTTTGAACAATGTTGCAAATTCATGTCAGGTTTGCCATAGAGAAGACAAAGATGTATTGATGAAAAATGTGTATGACAATCAAGATAAAGTAATTGCCAACCGTGACAAATTAGAGGAAATTCTTGTGAGAGCACATGTTGAAGCCAAGAAAGCATGGGATTTGGGTGCAACAGAAGCGCAAATGAAAGATATTTTGGATGGCATTCGCAAAGCACAATGGCGTTGGGATTATGCAGCAGCGGGACATGGTTCTGCGTTTCATGCACCTGTAGAAACCTTACGAGTGATTGGAAATGGAATAGACATCGCACAAGAGACACGAATCAAATTAGCCAAAGTCTTATTTAAATTAGGATATGATGGCGAAGTACCTTATCCAGCCATTAAAACCAAAGCTGAAGCCCAAAAATTCATTGGATTAGACATGGAAAAATTACAAATTGAAAAAGATAAATTTAAAAAGGATTTGGTACCAGTTTGGAAAAAATCTGCTCAAGAAAGACAATCCAAAAAATAAGAATGTCACCAAAAATTTCTACTAACTACACTAAAACTCAACATAACCTCTGGCAACAACCATGGGGTTATGTTGAGTCTTTTTTAATTGTGTTTGGAACACTAACCATCGGATTTTTATGGGAAATATTTATAGGGAAAATGTCAGTTCATTTTTTTGTTTTTCCAATGAATGTACTGATTGGTTTTCTATATGTTTTGAGTCTGATTGTCTTTCAAAAATACTTGTTTAAGTGGCAATTGGTAATGTGGTTTACTTCTATTCCAGCAACGATTACTTTGTTAATTTCGGTTTTATTAATGGTTTTGCTAATGGGAATATTTCCACAATCGCCCTGTAGCAATACGCTTGTTAATGTTTTAGGATTGAATCATATTACTTCGCATTGGGCCTTTTATTTAATTCAATTTTTATTACTTACTGCTTTGGGATTGGTTACTGTGAAACGTGCTTTTCCGTTTAAGTTAAACAATGTAGGTTTTATACTCAACCATGCTGGTCTTTTTATAGCCCTCTTAGCAGGATTATTGGGTGCTAATGATGTACAAAAACTCAAAATAATTATTACCGAAAAAGCAGATCAACAAATAGCCATCAATGAGCAAAATCATTTGCTAAAAATGGATTTTAAAATCTATTTACATGATTTTCAGATGGATGAATATTTGCCTAAATTGACTGTTGTGAACAACAACACCGGAAATATTGTACTCACACAAGGGAATATCGAAATTGATACCATTAAGAAAACATCATTTATTTTTAAGGATTATCAAATTGAAGTTGAAAAATACCTTTCATCTGCAGGAAAAATAGATGATAGATATGTTGCAGTAAGAGATGTAGGTACGCCACCTGCCGTATTTTTGAAAATTACTAATTTGAAAACCAAAGAATTAACTAGTTCGTGGGTGAGTTGTGGCAGTTTTCTTTATCCTTACGAAGCCGCAAAATTAAATGATCAGTTTTCAGTGTTAATGACATTTCCTGAGCCAAAAAAATTCAATTCTAAAATTAATATTTTTGGAAAGGATACCATTCAAAATATTGATATTGAAGTCAATAAACCTTTTAGTTATGATGGATGGGAAATTTATCAATTGAGTTATGATGAAAACAAAGGAAAGTGGTCGCAAACAAGCACTTTGGAAATGGTGAAAGATCCTTGGTTACCTGTGGTTTACATAGGAGTTTTTATGATGATTGCAGGAGCAATCTATCTTTTCTGGAAAGCCCCTAAAGGTTTAAATTCGAAACGTAATACCTTAAAAACCCCATAAAATGAATTTGCTTTTTTTTCAAAATATATTTTTGGTAATCAGCTGTGTTTGGTTGTTTTCTTTAATTCTTATCTTATTTAAAAAGAATTCCATAGGTGTTTTATTTGCCACAATAGGCACCCTTTTATTACTTTTTTTTATGGTCCAATTGTGGGTAAAATTAGATAGGCCTCCTATGCGCACTCTAGGTGAAACGCGACTTTGGTACGCTTTATTTTTGCCAAGCATTGGTTTGTTGATTTATGCCAAATGGAAATACACTTGGTTTTTGCTCTATACTGTTTTGATGGCTTGGATCTTTCTTTTTATTAATTACTTACATCTTGAAAACTTTTCAAAAACACTCATGCCTGCCTTACAAAGTATTTGGTTTATTCCACATGTCTTGGTTTATATGATTGCTTATGCATTGCTAGCTGCTTCTAGTTTAGTTGCTTTCAAAAACTTGATTAACAGTAAAAAAAATCAAATTATTGAGACAATAGTTTTAGCCGATCAGTTGGTATATGTAGGATTTTCTTTTCTCACATTAGGATTATTATTTGGCGCCTTGTGGGCAAAAACCGCATGGGGAAGCTATTGGACTTGGGATCCCAAAGAAGTTTGGGCATTTCTAACTTGGTTAGCCTATTTAATCTATCTACATTACCGTTTTTTTAAACCGATTGAAATTAAAAAAGCGAATTGGATGCTTGTATTGGCATTCGTAATCCTTTTATTGTGTTGGTTTTGGGTCAATTATTCACCCATTGCAAAAAATAGTGTTCATACATATACTAATTATTGAGTCAATTACATAACCGCATTAATTAGTTATAAGTTGTTTATACATAATGGATTTTTGAAAATAATCATCTCCACTTAATTCTCTTTTTTTAGTTTCTTATACAATCAAATTTTCATATAATATTTAATTAAATTTTCAAATCATGCTCATAAAATCAATAGATATTAACAATTTTAATGACGAAAAAGTACAAACCCAAGTGGTTTTAGAATCGACATTTACAAAAGAAATCATCATTTCTATATCTCAAGGACAATTGATGAAAGAACATAAATCGCCTTATCCCATAATCATTCATTTATTGGAAGGTGTAATTGAATTGGGCGTGGAAAGTGTTAAATATCAAATGAAAAAAAATGATATTGTCACTTTAGAAGGTAATGTTCCACATGATTTATTTGCAAATGAAAAAGCATTGATAAGATTAACTTTGTCCAAACAAGATATAATTGAACGAGTAAAATTTGTGATTGAACCTTTGTAAAATATTTATTTTTCTGGTTTTCACACTGCCTTGCATTTCCAAGAATACCTTTATTTCCAAGATCTTTTAATAATTTTTCATACAGATTTATCAAATGTGAAAAGTTATTGCAAACTTCTAATAGTCCTGAATTTCATTTTTTAGGTTATAAGTTCTTTTTTGCTTTTAATTCTATAAAACATTTATAGCAAGTTATATTATTGTTGTTAATTGTTTAAAATAATTTATAAATACAAGCAAAAAGTCTATTATAGTTTATAAATATAACAGATAACTGAATATCAATTTCATTTGTTAATATAAAATCTATTTTTGCATAAATTATCAAGGGTTCGTTGATTCGTACCCAAATACCAACGTAAGGTGCTTTTATTAATGAAATTACCTCATTTATGCAGATCACAAATCAACCTAAAATCAAACTCGGAAGCGACGCTTTAAATTTTATCAATCTATACGAATCTCTTGGAGAAAGGGCTGAAAATTTTATCCCTTTGCACGTATTGGATAAATTGAAACATTTCATAGACTTGTGCTTAATGGAATCTGAAGATCCGGCTCGCTTGGAAATGCTGATTTCTAGAGCAGTTGTCGAACTAAAAGAAGTAATTCCCGGTTATGCGGAAGTGGCTTTGATGCTTTATCCTCACAAACTTTCCAAAGCTTTTGAATACAGCAGTCAAAAACAAAAATTCAACCAACGTCTTAAAAATTTAATCGATACGGATGCCATCAGTGATGTGTCCAAACAAAAAGCCCAAAATATTCTCAATGCTCATGATTTTTCTGTGGGTAATCCTCCGGTTACCAATGCGCAATTGGAGTTTGTTTACAAAGTAGTTCTGGGTGACAATGCCGTAAATATCCGAAAATACAAAGAAGTGCTCGGTATCATTGACGAAGTGGAAAGCGCACAATGGGATTATATGTTGGATGTCTTGGATCAAATGGTGGTCCAAAATTCTCATTACACAACCAAAGCCGAACAAAATGCTTTTTTGCATCGCAATGCCTCTACTACCGATTTTAAAGGGCTGAGCGGTTTGGCAACTACCTTGGTTTCCGGCACTGCTGATACCGCTATCAAACTATTAGTTGGAGAGGTTTTTAATAAAAATGCTGTCAAAACCATCGATTTTAAAAGTGAAACGCAACTCTTTGATCAAATAAAAGGTGATACTACCCATATTTTCGTCATTAAATTACCAGAAGCTAGAGGTAATTTTTTTACTGATCCCAAATGGTTTCCCTATCTTACCCGATTGGTTTTGGTTGACGATTCTACTTTGTCTAAAAGTACCAATACATCTTTGGTTTTTGCTTTCCACAATCAAATCATCAATACACTCAACCGTGTACATACCAAAAAATTGGGTGCTTGGGCCAATTCCCAAATGAACTTGCGTTTGATTTTGGAAAAGGTGCATGCTGATAACCTTTTGAAATTTAGAACTAAAATTCAAAATAAAATCCAACATTACAATAGAGAACTGAATGATTTTAGACAAGACCAATTAGGCGAAATAGACAATCCTGAAAAAGATGTGGTCTTATTCAAATTTGATGAATTTGCCCGCCAAATCATTCAGGATAAATATACTTTGAGCAAACTCAATCAGCTGTTGGACCTATTAATTGATGTTTCAGACGAACCCAAACGCGGTAAACTAAACCAATCATTGATTGCCGAATTTGAGCTGAGACTTTCCAAATATTTCTATTCCAATAATCCGGCTTTGCAAACGGCAACCATTATCGAAGGCGGCGGACGCAATCAGATTAAAACCTATGGGGAATATCTTTTGAGCAAGAAAATCGTGACGCTTTCCAAAGAAGTAGAAGACCGTTGCCATTTGATCATGGAAGTAATTCCCGATTCCTACGAACGAACTTTACACAATCATTTTCATAAAAATTTCGGAATCAATCTCTTCCTCGAACGCTATCGGGATTACATGATTATCACCGAAAATGAAGCCGATAACAGCGGAAGATTCAAAAATTTTCTCATCGAACTCGGAATTTATGAAAAATACAAATCTTTACCTCAAGACCGCAGAAAGTTGGTGGCCGAGTTTTTGTCCAATCTCAGCAATACTTCCAAAACGAGTATTTCCGACGATGCGCAAATGATCATCCGAGACTTGATTTCCGATAAAGTCCTGCGACCTTATGTCATTTGGAACCAACAACAATCATGGGAATACCGCGATTTGATTCCCGAAGATCGCTTTGATATCAATCCTTTTGATTTGGATGTCGAACTCAAAGAAGACGGTAAAATTGATTACGAACGCCTGCATGACCGCTTGCTGCGTATCAAACATACGTTCCAACTCTTTGACGAATCGGGAACGCTATGGGATAAATTTTGTGACAATTTGAGTATCATCATCAACGATCCACACAACCCAACCGGTTATACCGATCACAACCATCCTGACTTAATTAAGTTTTTGAAATTTATCAGTCGTACCAAAATTACGCTTTTGTTGGACGAAGCCTATAATGATGCCGTCAAAATTGACGATCCCGACGAACCCAAATGGCGTACAGTATCCAGATATGTACTCAACAATATGGCCAATTACCCCAAAATCAGTATCGTAGCTTCTATCTCTACGACCAAAAATTTGGGTTCTACAGGCAATAGGTTAGGAGCATTGGTGAGTACTCCTGCCAAACATGATGTCATCAAATTTGCCCGTAAGTTCAATGAAGTTACCAAAGGCAATACCATGTCCTTGTTTATTTTGGTCAATTTGCTCGAATCTGCACAATTAGCCAAAAGAGTCAAAGATGAAATGGAATCCAATTTGCCCAAAAATGCTTCGCGATCTCACATCATCAAATTATTAGAAAAATACATTCTTACTGAAACCCAAAATTACTTCCAAAATAAAGTAGATCAAAGGGTTTCTATCTTTGAAGGCAGTCCGTTGCACTTGTTTTTGTTGGAAGAATTGGTTTCCTTGGATAAATTGGATATTCTCCAAATTCCGGATGATTTCCGCTACAATGACACCCCATTTTTCGTGTATTATCGCGAGGAATTGATTCAAAAATTAAATACTTTCCGTATCAATCGCATCTTTAGATCGGAAACCAACAAAAGACTCAATTTGGCCAAAAAGGTTGTAAACGAAGTGTTGGAAAAAAATCAAGAAACTAATATTTCTGTAGTTGATTCCGATGGTTCTTATTTGTTAAATTTGAAAATTCATACCTATTTTTCTTATCAAGATTTGGAGAAATTTGCTCTGAAATTGGCAGAAAAAAGAGGTATTGCTCTGATTCCATATGAAACCGGTTTCATGCGTTTTTCGGTAGGTGACTATCTGGAAGGTAGCGAAAAGAGTTATGAAATTTTGACAAAAGAAACTGAAAATGCAGCCCGAATCTTTTTAAATTACTGGAATCTTTTCTACAATGCCAAGTTGGATGTTGCCCATACTTCCAAGCGAACAGAAGAGGTTTTGGATGAAATTTTCAAAACCAAAACAGAGAAAGATTTTATCAAAAAACTCTTTGATGATTACGATGTGATTAAAGATTTGAAAAAATCCAAACTCAACTATTTACGCATCAACAATGTAAAAACCCTCTATCATCTGCAACATCGTGCAAGTGGTGTGAGTATCAATGCGATACCCAATTCTGCCAATGCCGTAATTGAATTTGATGAAAGTATAGGCTATTGCAGTAATGTCATCGAATTTGTAAAAAGCAAAGCGTTTTCTACCATATATGAGAATTTATTACCCCAGATTTATCAAAGTATTCCATTGATTAAAGATTTGGATATTCAGGAAGTTAATGCGCGATTTGGCAAACCTACTTTACTGAAATACATTCAAAACAAACTCGATTTTCAACCGTTGGTCAATGTCTTGGATCGACCTGATGAGTTGAACATCATGCGCGAAATATTATTGGAATTGGAACGCATTCTTTTTTCGGATGCCAAAACCAAAATTCTAGCCATCCAATCGAGTGATCAAACTGCTTTGGACGTAGCCAAATTGGAAGGAATCAACAGCATTCTCAAAAAGAATATTGAGGAAATTTTGTTGCATTTCAATTTGCCTTTTGGACAAGATCCCGTACTGCCAACTTACAAGGAAATAGTAGATCAGGCCTGTAAAACCCTGAAAAATATTACCGGAAAATCGATTGAAGATATAGATCTCAAATATTTCAGTAATGATATGTTGGCTCATTTATATGCAGATACGGCTTGGCAAAAATCCGAATTTGGAAGCCAATTGTATGGTAAAATTGCCCATTTGATTCAACAGAAATTGCATGGAAAAGTGACTCGGCAAACGATTTTGGAAGCATATTTGTTGAGAAAAGACAATACTTTTATAACCAAATTTACGGATAAACTGATTTTTTGGAAAAACTATTTGGCTCAAAGCCAATTACAAGATGCTGAAATCCAAATGATAAGTCAAAATTTACTTCAAGGACTTTCAGAATCCGATTTCAACCAATTGTATCAAGAGATTGTTTCCCAATCTCAAGTGAAAATTTACGACGATCAATTGTATGAAATCGTTAGAAAAGTGAGTTTATTCTTGATTGAATTGTTGAATCAAACTAAATCTACAGCCTATTACACGCAATACAATCATACTTTTATCAAAATGAATTTGGCTCATTTCAAAAAGCAAAATTCAAGTGTCAATGAAATGGTTCAACACGGATTGTCTATTTATAAAAATTATGATACTTCTGAAAATGAGTTGACGACTTGGAACAAAGGTTCGCTCAAATGGTTGAATGATTTGTTGAGTAAAACCGGTGTCATCAGTGCAGAAGCGGCAGTGCAAACCCATACACGCATTGCCACCGATTCCAAAAAAAGAGATTATCCGATTCATCGTGTAGATCGAATGCCTGAATTCAAACCAGACGAGGAAATTACTGATAATTCTTCTTTTGATTACATTAAAAAATTGGATACGCGACCCGAATCCGACTTTTTCGTAGCCCGAATGAAAGAATTTGTCGAGAAAATGAATCCCGACAATTATCGTTGTAAAGTATTTACGCAAGGTATTTTCAACGAATTATACATCATTGAAAAATCTTATTTAAAATATTTAACCGACAATTACAGACTTTTACAACCCGAAACAGTCAGTCATCAAGACATTCGAGATTTTGTACCTGATGTCATCATGCTATTGGGTGCGCCCGAAAAACTCATGTCATTTCCACAAATCGGAAGTTTTAATATTCCGGGACCCAAAGGTAATATCAAGACCATTGTAACACCATTGAAGAAAGAAACCGATTATTTTGGCAATGTCAAAAAACCGCGTTTGACCATGATCAACGAAAAGGTGAAGGAAATAGGAGGTATGCCTATTCACGGTTCTTTATTTGCCGTTGAAGCCGAAGATGGTAGTATTTTTGTCATCCAAATCAGTGGTGATAGTGGTGTAGGCAAATCGGAAATGTTGGCAGCTATGATGTTGAAATGGCTGAAAAACAATTTACCAGGAATTCGCTCCATCAAATTGATCGCCGGAGATATGTTCCACATTTTCCCCGATAAAAATGGAAATTTGTATGGAATAGGAACTGAAGTTGGAGATTTTTCAAGGGTTACAGATTTTGATCCTGAATATATTCACGCATACAATTCGCTCTTTGAAAGAAGTGCCGAAAGCAATGTAGAAGACCTCAATTCGCGAAGTACCATCAGCGGATTTTGTGATATTTCCATGCCTTTCAAAATCGACATCATGTTGACTGCTTATAATTATGCCAAAATCGAAGCAGGTATTTTGCGTTATGACAATCCTGAAAACTTCATTTTATACAGAGATGCACACGGCGAACGCAAAGAAAAAGCTACTAGTGAAGACGGACCGAATTTCCTCAGAACCTTGATGCGTTATACTGCCGATAAAAATATTGTGGATTTGATAGACAAACACGGAAATTATTTGGATACGGTTTTGGATTGGACGTATGATGATTTCAGTCAAATGCATTATTTATCTTCATCTTATCGAATGATTGATAAGATAAATTTGGAGCAAATTGTACAAATTATTTTCAAAGATAAGGCATTTAAGAGAAATGGATTGCTTCTGAAAATTCAAAATGTGCGATTTGATATCATCAAAAATAGATTCATTGCCACACTTTTGGATCCAGAAGAAAACACATCGGAAACGGCTATCAATCGTCAGATTTTTGGTAGTATTTTCGATACACTGGCCAGTACACCTGCAGGACAACCATTCGTGTCTGAGATCAATCAAACCGATAATCGCAAGCAGTTGATTGAAATTCTCAAAAATGCCAAAAATACCAAAGGAAAAACACCAACTGTTCAATTGGGGATTTTATCAACCGATTTGGGTAAAAAAGGCAAAGAAATAACAGGTCCACAAAAAGCAGCCGAAGACATGCGCAAACTCATCCAAGAAGTGCGTATCGAAAGACCTGATGTCAATGAAAATAGACAAATGGTACATGACAGTTTGCTAAAAAACTATCCGCAAATATTTAAAAATGGAATGAATTCGGAAGTTTTGAGATATAACTTCTATTTATATCAATTGGAACAAATGCGCAAAGCTGAATTTGTGAGATTGGATGATGTGAATCAAGCGGTTCAACTCAGCGGAACTTATGGTTTTTGTCCGGTTGCTAAAAATCACGATTTCAGTCCGATATTAATCAACCAAAATGTTAATACGGAGATTGAAAGTTTTACAGAATCGTATGAGCAATTGATGAAACTACCTTACAGCCAAGAGTTTGCTGATGAAATGTACCAAAGTTCGAAAAATCTATACATTGCCGATGGCTATAGTATAGAACTTATTCAAAACAATATGGTCATGCAAATTTTATTGGAACACCATTATTTGAATCTGTATGATCTCTCCAGAGAAAGAATTACTGAAAAAGTCAACAGAGAAGTGTTGGCTGTTGCCAAATATGTAGCCGTAAAGAGATATAACGAATCGAAAGTAACTAAAAAGAAATCAAACAAGTAGGGTTTTTGATAAATACTTGTAAAGAGTAACAAAAAACCCGATAAATTTTTATAACTAGTATTTTTTTTATCAAAAAATTTACTATTTTTGCAAACTCAAATTCAACCTCTGACGAGAATCGTGAACGTTGCTTTTGATTCAATTATTTTTTTTTCATCAAGATGGAATCAATTATCAAATTTGTACAAGACGAACTCATCGTTAAGAAAGAGTTCCCAAAATTTTCAGCCGGAGACACAATCACGGTGTATTATGAAATTAAAGAAGGTGAAAAATCGCGTACTCAGTTTTTTAGAGGTGTGGTTATTCAACGCAAAGGAAGTGGAGCTACTGAAACTTTCACCATCCGCAAAATGTCAGGAACCGTTGGTGTAGAAAGAATTTTCCCGATCAACATGCCTGCACTTCAAACTATTGAAGTGAACAAACGCGGTAAAGTTCGTAGAGCTCGAATCACTTACTTTAGAAATCTTACAGGTAAAAGAGCCAATATCAAAGAAAGAAGAGGATAAGCTTTTTGCACTGAAAACAAATCAAGCCATTTACAATTTTGTAAATGGTTTTTTTTTATGAACAATTGTTTATAAGTACGGTTCACAACTTGTTGATAAAGATTGTGTTAAAAATTTGCTTTTTGAATTCTAATCATACTATCTTTGAGTGTGAATTCGAGAAATTCGCATAGTTAAAAATAATAATAAGTTCATTACACATGTTTTTCAAAAGGGTTCAATCAAGAATAAATTTGTTTGTTGATTTCAGGCAATGAGTAGCTTAATTTGAAAAACACTTGAGATAGTTTAGACTCGCCAGGTAATTTTTAAGTAAATCCACCGACTGAGTCAAGACAAGTCTCTCATGAAATGCTTGTAAGTTTGTGTAAAAAGATTGGATTAAAACAAACGAAAAACGGATTCAGTCTGTTTTAAAATTAGCATTTCTGCAAAAGCCATACGGATATTTATCTTTATGGCTTTTGTGTTTTGTGATATTCGCAAATTCTTTTTATATTATAATTAATAATGCAATAAAAGTTATTTTATATTGGTAAAATAGCAAATATTACAGATGATTGCATTATTTTATTTATGATAATGTAATTGTATGTGGTGAAATGATTATTTTTGCGACAGAAAAATTAATACATTTATTTATGCATTCAAAAATAAAGGTTGCCAATCCCGTAGTTGAAATGGATGGCGATGAAATGACTCGAATTATATGGAAATTTATCAAGGAACAATTGATTTTACCTTATTTGGATTTGGATATCAAATATTTTGATTTAGGCTTGGAATACAGAGATGAAACCAATGACCAAGTAACTATCGATGCTGCCGAAGCCATTAAGAAATACAACGTTGGAATCAAATGTGCCACCATTACACCCGATGAAGCTCGAGTTGTAGAATTTGGATTAAAGAAGATGTGGAAATCACCCAATGGAACTCTTAGAAACATTGTAGGCGGAACCATTTTCCGGGAACCTATCATTATGAGCAATGTGCCTCGTTATGTGCAAGGTTGGACCAAACCCATTTGCATTGGTCGTCATGCGTTTGGAGATCAATACAAAGCAACTGATACCGTTATCAAAGGAAAAGGTAAATTGACTATGACTTTTGTACCTGAAGATGGAAGACCGGTTCAAAGCTGGGAAGTGTATGATTTTCAAGGTGATGGTGTGGCAATGGCTATGTACAATGTGGATGATTCTATTTATGGATTTGCTCGTTCCAGTTTCAATCAAGCTTTGGTGAAAGGTTGGCCTTTGTATATGTCAACCAAAAACACCATTTTAAAAGCATATGATGGACGTTTTAAAGATATTTTTCAGGAAGTTTTTGAAAATGAATTCAAAGAAAAATTTGATGCAGCCGGCATAACCTACGAACACCGTTTGATTGATGATATGGTAGCATCTGTCATGAAATGGGAAGGTGGATTTGTATGGGCTTGTAAAAATTACGATGGTGACGTACAAAGTGATACAGTCGCTCAAGGTTTTGGCTCTTTAGGATTGATGACTTCTGTATTGGTTACACCCGATGGAAAAACGGTAGAAGCCGAAGCCGCTCATGGAACAGTGACGCGTCATTACAGAGATTATCAAAAAGGGAAAGAAACTTCAACCAATCCTATAGCTTCAATTTTTGCTTGGACACGTGGATTGGAACACAGAGGTATTTTGGATAACAATAAGGAATTGGTAAATTTTGTTCAAACTTTGGAAAGAGTTTGTGTGGAAACTGTAGAAAGCGGTAAAATGACCAAAGACTTGGCTTTATTAGTGCATCCGCAAGGGATTAAAAGGGAAGACTATTTAAATACCGAAGATTTTTTAGCTGCCATTAAAGAAAATTTGGAAAAAGCTTTGAATTAAAAAAACTCTTGTTAGTGTTTGAAATAAAAAAAAACCTCCGTTTTGCGGAGGTTTTTTTATGCTTAAATTTTGAGTATTAAAAACTCAAACTTCTCAAATATTGTAATTTGGTATCCCAAACTTCAATTTCCAAAGATAATTTCTCAATGTTGTTGAGAATTTTACGCATCATTGGATTGTTGTCATCTGCATTGGAAAAATACTGACGATTGGTTTCCATTTGTTGTTTTTCTTTGGTAACCAATTCCAATTTCTTGCGTACAAAATTGATTTCATCGTAAATCTTATTGGTATCTTTTTGTTCCATAAAAGAATCAATCATATTTTTGTATCGCACCATCATACTTTGCGTCTTATCAGAAGAAAGATTTTCAAAATATGGGTCTAAGAATTTGTTGAATTTGGCTTCAATATACCTTTGTTTTGCAGGTACACTTCCCAATTCTTTCCATTCATTGATGTAGGCTTTCAATTGATCAAAAGTCGGACTAAATCCTTCTTTCTCAGATTCTTCTTTTAGTTTTTCCAAATAGGCCTTTTTATTCAAATAAACCGACATCAATTCTTCATCAATGGAATCTTGAGCTTTGTGCAATCTGTCAAAATAGTGGTTGCAAGCTTCTTTGAATCGATTCCAAATTTTATCGGAAAGTTGTTTGGGTACATGACCGATGTTTTTCCATTCTGATTGAATGTGTTTCATTACATCGGTAGCATTTTCCCAATCTTCACTTTCACGTAAAGCTTCTGCTTGTGCAACCAATTTCATCTTGCGATCCAAATTGTCCTGTTGTTCTTTTTTGATATCCTTATAAAACTCGTTTTTTCCTTGATTGTAAACGCGGTTGATTTCTCTGAATTTTTCCCAGATTTCTTTGTCTTTGGAACGAGGAACTCTTCCAGTTTCAATGAATTTTTTTCTCAAAACTTCGACCTCTTTCAAACTCTTTTGCCAATCATTGTGTGTTTTGCGCTCCACTTTATTCAAAGCATCCAATTCTTCTAAAACGAGTTCTTTTTGCTTTAAATTTTCTTCAAATTCACCCTTGACTACTTCAAAATATTCATGACGACGGTTGTGAATTTTGTTGGTAGCTTCGCTGAAACGATTCCAAACTTCCTCTCTGTGCTCGCGAGAAACTGGTCCAATTTCTTCTTTCCAAAGTCGGTGTAATATTTGTAATTCCTCAAAGGCTGACTTGACATCTTCACTTTCTGCCAGAACTTCTACTCTTTGTACCAACTTTATTTTTTCCTCATAGTTGTGTTTGAAATCCATTTCTCTCAATTCATTACTCAAATGCAATAAATCGTAAAAACGTTCTACATGGAAATGGTAGGTTCGCCAAGTATCAGCATAATTATCACGAGGAACCGGCCCTACAGCGCGCCATTTGGTTTGGATTTCTCTGAACTTCTTAAACATAGTATCAGGATTTCCATTTTCAATCAAATCTTTTAAATCCTCAATGATGGCATTTTTTTGAATTAAATTGGCAGCATGAACTTTTTCAATATCATTGTAATGTTGCTGTCTCAATTTTTTATAACTGAATAATACTTCGTTGTATTCTTTTTGAATGGGATTTTCGTAGTGAAACTCAGCACCTTCTTCATTTTCGCTTAAAAAAGCTGTTTTGGCTTCTTTTAATAAAGTTCCAAATTTCAAATTAAACAATCTCTTGAGTTCTTCTACGTGCTTGCCTATAGACTGCACAGGATGTTCAGCTATAAGCGATTTTAAAGTAGTGACAATCTCTTCAATAGGCATGTTATCGCCGTAATTGACCATGGGTAATTCAGAAACTTCTTCACTTTTTACTGACTCTAATGCTACTTGTTCTTCAATAACTTCAACTGCATCCTGTGAAGTTTTAGAAAGTAGGGTTTCATTAACAGGTTCAGTAATTTCACTTTTTTGGATGGGTTCTACTGTCTCGGCTTCATTAATGAATTCATTCACTTCTTCAGATTTTGTATTTTCAACAATTTCTGGGGTTTCAATAACACTTTCTTCTATTTCTGCAGCTTTTTCATTTAAAACTTCAGTACTGATTTCGGGAGTGGATTCCAGTTTGGGAGTCTCAACGGCATCAATAACTTCGGTGGATGGTTCTAAATTTTCTTCAGTAAGATTTACAGGCACTGATTCTTGAGAAGATTCAGCGGATTGGTTCTCTGTTGCATCGGGCAACAATTGCTCTTGATTGTCTAACATTTGATTATGTTTAAAGGTTCCTATTAGCTGATAAAGATACAAATTGGTTTATATCTGACCAAAAAAATGGCTAATTAAGAGATGTCAATTGCGAAATTTAGTTGCTTTCGAAATGGTTTTTATGCTTGATTCCATATTTCCCAAGCTTTTTCAGCTTGTAATTCAAGCATTTTTAACCCATTCAGAATTTGAGCACCTTGTATTTTGCCTTTTTTTAAAAAGGTAGTTGGAGCAGGATTGTATACTAAATCGTATAGCAAATGTTGGGAAGATAGAAATTGGTATGGAATATCGGGACATTGATCGATATTTGGAAACATTCCTATTGGGGTCGTGTTGATGATAAGGAGATATTCAGCCATAATCTCCTGATTTAAAATATCGTAGGTCAATCCTTTGTCGGGATTTCTCGAAACAAAAAGATAAGGTATACCCAATGTTTTAAAGGTGTAGGCTACAGCTTTTGAAGCGCCACCGGTTCCTAAAATAAGGGCTTTGGATGGTATGGTAGGTAGAAAAGGAAGTATGGAAGATTTAAAGCCTTCAAAATCTGTATTGTAACCAATCAAGCGATTGTCTTCTACAACTACTGTATTAACAGCACCAATATTTTTCGCATGTAAATCCAAGTCATCTAGATATGGAATAATTTTTTCTTTGTAAGGTAAAGTAACATTAAAACCACTTAAATCTCGAGCTGTATTTTTACAAAATAATTCGAGTTGATGAAGGTCTTCTAATTCAAAATTTGAATATGTATGTTGAGTCAAATGCAATTGTTCAAATTTGTCTGAAAAGTACTGCTTTGAAAAAGAGTGTTTTAAGGTCTTACCAACCAAACCGAAACGGGTATTATGCATTGTCATTCAAATGAAGGATTGGCATCTCTGAAACGGGCTAAAATATTTTGAATTCCTTTACTGTTATGTACAATGGGAAACAGTTTTTGGAAGTTTTTGTATTTAGCCGGATTATTGAGTAAAGCATCGTGTAGATATTTGATTCCCAAATCATTACTTTTCATTAAAAAATACAGGCCACTCAATCGATATTGAATGTCAGCATAATTGTGAAAATAGACTTCGGCATTGATCAAGGCTTTTATTGCAGCTTTATAATCACCTAAAAAGTAGAATGAATCTGCTAAATCGAGATGGTTGTCGAGAATATTGTCATTGAGTATTAGACATTTCTGGAAGGCTTTTGAAGCTTCTTCAAAAAAGGCAATTTTAAGATTTGCCTGACCGTACAATCTCCAATATACCGGATTTTCATCTTCCAAGTTAATCAATTGATTGATGTAAAATAAGGCTTTTTGATAATCTTTTGCTTGAAATAAAATATCAATTATTCCTAATAGCGGTTTATCCAAATATGGATCTTGTTCGCTAGATTTTTGATAGTATTCCATTGCTTTTTGGGTATTGTTTAACTTTTCAAAACAATAACCAATTCGCATATACGCATAAGCTGTAGGATCATCTAATTCAGTTGCTAATGTGTAATTTTGGATGGCCTCAAAATACTGATCCAATTGCTCTAAGGTTTTGGCTTTTTCCAATATTGCACCTACAAAATTTTCATCTATCAAAATAGCATAGTCAAATGCTTCCAAGGCTTTGTTGTACTCTTCCATGACAAAGTACTCTCTACCCAATTGGTGCCAAGCTGTTTCATTATATGGCTCACTTTCAATGTAACTTTTTAGGAAAACAATAGCTTCTACCGATTGATCCAGCATATCATAACAATACACAATATTGTAAAGGGTTGTTTGATCTTCGGGTTCTATACTCAAACAAGTCTTGAAATAATCCAAAGCTTTTTCAAAATTTTCCAAATACAAATATTCCATTCCAATTAAATTCAGAATATCAATATTTTCTTTTTCTTCAGAAAGTGAAAGTCCCCATTCTAAAAGTTGAATGGCCTCTTCATGGTGATCTTGTTTTGAATTTAATAAAGCTTTTTGGATGTATATCTCCTCATTATTGGGTTCTAATAAAACCAATTCATCAAGGAGTTTAAGGGCTTCTGCAAACTTGTCTTCAATGATGAGTAATTCAGCTTTTAAAACTCTGATATTCAATATATCGGGATGTTGGTCTAATGCCAATTCTATGGCTTTTTTCGCCAAATTTACCTTGCCATTATCGATGTAATAACCAATAATCCTCTCAAACTCTGCCGAGTCGAAAAAGAAGATACTGTTGGTTTTAAGCATGCGTTCAAAACGTTTCAGGCTTAAATCGTTATTTTCATCAAAGTGTAAATCCATTTACGGGGTTTTGGAAGTATAAAATTACGATTAGTGTGGCGCAATATACAAACAATGTATCATATTTTTCAACAATTAAATGAACAATTACAATAGGATTGTTTTGGTTTATAAATGATTAATATCTAAGAATAGAATGAACCATTATTCATTATAAAATGTAGAGATTATGAAGATTAAAGAAACAAAAAATGTCCAATATTTTATTTGAATTTTGTTTGGTTTTTTATATTTCAATTGTTTTTAAAAAATTCTAATTGCGTTTGTATTCTATCTAACTAACTAATATTCGCCCAAATACCTGTCTTTAGATCAATATCACTGTAAGTTATGCGAATAGGGTAGTTTTTTGTAGCTTCGAGATTGGGGTCTTCTTTCAAAATATCCATCGCAGCATAACGTGCCATTTTTAACAAAGCACTATCTCTTACGATATCGGCTATTTTTAAATTGAGTATCCCACTTTGCTGGGTTCCCATAATGTTTCCAGGACCGCGCAATTTTAAATCTACTTCAGCAATCTTAAAGCCATCATTGGTTTCAACCATGGTTTGTAAACGCATTTTGGCCTCATGTGTGAGTTTGGTTCCGGCCAGCAAAACACAATAACTTTGGTCGGCGCCTCTACCTACACGTCCTCGCAATTGGTGCAATTGAGACAAACCGAATTTTTCAGGATTTTCTATCAACATTACCGAAGCATTCGGGACATTAACCCCAACTTCTATGACCGTTGTTGCAACCAAAATATGAGTTTTACCTGCAGCAAAAAGTTGCATTTCAGCATCTTTATCTGCGGATTTCATTCTACCGTGTACGATGCCTACTTGATAATGTGGTCGGGGAAAAGCTCGAATGATGCTTTCATAACCATCCATTAAAAATTTGTAATCCAAAGTCTCAGATTCTTCAATCAAAGGATAGACAATATAGATCTGTCGACCTTTGGCAATTTCCTCTTTTAAAAACTGAAATACACTCAATCGCTGGCTGTCAAATCTTAAAGCAGTTTTGATTTCTTTTCTTCCCGGTGGCAATTCATCAATTACGGAAACATCCAAATCGCCGTATAAAGTCATAGCTAAGGTACGTGGAATAGGTGTGGCTGTCATGACCAATACATGTGGAGGCAAATGGTTTTTTTGCCACATTTTGGCTCTTTGGGCTACGCCAAACCGATGTTGTTCATCGATAACGACCAATCCTAAGTTTTGAAATTTGACTTTATCTTCAATCAATGCATGAGTACCAATCAATAAATGTAAAGAACCGTTTTCCAATTGCTCATGAATAATTTTTCTGTCTTTTGATTTGACACTACCAGTCAATAATTGAATTTGAACAGGCATGTCTTTCAAAAGTTCACTGATTGATAGAAAATGCTGGGTTGCCAAAATTTCGGTTGGCGCCATTATAGCTACCTGAAATCCATTGTCTAAAGCAATTAATGCAGCCAAAACCGCCACAATGGTTTTTCCCGATCCTACATCGCCTTGCAATAAACGGTTCATTTGGGCTCCAAAAGCCATGTCTTTTCTGATTTCACGCAATACTCTTTTCTGCGCTTCAGTTAAGTCAAATGGCAAATGTTTTTCGTAGAAATTATTAAAGAACGAACCTACTTTTTCAAATACAAAACTTTTAATTTTACGTTTACGCAATAGATTGTTGCGTAACAATTGCAATTGTATGTAAAATAATTCTTCAAATTTCATCCTGTATTCAGCTTGTGCCAATAAGGTCTGATTTTCGGGGAAATGCAATTGGAATAAGGCCGTATTCTTATCAATTAATTGATGTGTTTGCAGTAATTCTCGTGATAAAGTTTCCTGAAAAGTTCCTTTAAATTCCAAAAACAAGTTCTGCATTATGCCCTGAACTACGCGATTGGAGATACCTTTTTTAAGTAAATTTTCCGTAGATGGATATACCGGTTGCATAGCCGATTGCAAACTTTTTTGAAAATCGGATAGTAAATCCATTTCCGGATGTGCCATTGAAAAAACACCTTTAAACTTATTGATTCTTCCAAAAATTACATAAGTTGTTTGCGTTTTCAAAGCAGATTTAATCCATTTGATTCCTTTGAACCAAACCAGTTCCATGCTGCCAGTTTCATCTGTAAACGTAGCTTTGAGGCGTGAATGTCTCAATTCTCCTTCTGTTACGATATTTGTAATTTTACCAACAATTTGAACATCAGCTTGTGTTTCTTGTAATGCTCCAATTTTGTAAAATTGGGTACGGTCAATATATCGATTGGGAAAAAAACTAACCAAGTCACCAATAGTCTTAATACCCAATTCCTTTTCAAAGAGTTCGGCGCGTGCTGGACCGACACCTTTGAGGTAAGCTAATGCAGTATGGGTAGTATGGGTCTTCATATTTTCTACGAAGGTAAAAAAAATATGGGAAATAGGTGTCAAGTGGTGATAATTTACACGCATCCATTACCATATCAGTGCGTTGAGAAAAATCAAATTTTGGCTCGATATTAGGGTCAAATTTATTACCTTTGTACCACCAAATTTAATACAGTTTCATAATGAAAAATACCGCAATTTCACATATTCACGAAGCATTGGGAGCTAAAATGGTTCCGTTTGCAGGATACAATATGCCCGTTCAATACGAAGGAGTCAACGCCGAACACATGGCAGTACGCAATAGTATAGGCGTTTTTGATGTTTCACACATGGGAGAATTTCATTTGAAAGGTAAAAATGCTTTGGCTCTTATTCAAAAACTCACTTCCAATGATGCATCCAAACTTTTCGATGGAAAAGTTCAATACTCTTGTTTGCCCAATAACGAAGGTGGCATTGTAGACGATCTTTTGGTATATCGCATTCACGAAGACGAATACATGTTGGTAGTCAATGCTTCTAATATGGAAAAAGACTGGAATTGGATTTCGGCGCACAATGACTTGGATGTACAAATGACCAATCAATCTGATGATATGTCTTTGTTGGCTGTTCAAGGTCCCAATGCGGCACAAGCACTTCAAAGTTTGACCGACATCGATTTAAACAGTATGGAATATTACAGCTTTAAAATTGGAACATTTGCGGGTTTTGAAAATATTATAATTTCAGCTACAGGTTATACCGGAAGTGGTGGCTTTGAAATTTATATGCCCAATGCTGCTGCTGAAGCCATTTGGAATGCCATTTTTAAAGTAGGCGCTCCATTTGATATCAAACCTACAGGTTTGGCGTGTAGAGACACTTTGAGATTGGAAATGGGATTCTGTTTATATGGCAATGATATTGATGATACGACTTCACCTATTGAAGCAGGTTTGGGCTGGATTACCAAGTTTACAAAAGATTTTGTCAATTCTGAATATATTAAATCTCACAAAGAAAACGGAACCAAGCGCAAATTAGTGGCATTTGAAATGTTGGAAAGAGCGATTCCTAGACATGAATATCCTATTGTAGATGCAACGGGAAATATCATAGGTGTGGTAACTAGTGGTACGATGAGTCCTTCACTCAATATGGGCATAGGGATGGGATATGTGCCTATCGAAATGAGCAAATTGGATACGGTAATTTACATTCAAATTCGAAATAAAAATATTCCGGCCAAAGTTGTGAAGTTGCCTTTTTATAAAGGATAACAACTCTTATTCGGGGTACGACTTAGAGTCGTGCCCCGAATAAGTTTTTTCCTATAAGTAATTGAATTAGAATTATAAGTTCAATATTAAAAAGCCATTTTCACTTTGATATTGAACACTCGCCCGGTCATGTAGTTTTTGACACCATACATGCTTTTACTATAAATGTCTCTAACCCATGTATTGGTGATGGCGTTTTGCATGTTGAACATGTTGAAGATTTCTCCACCGATACTGAGTTCTTTAAATGATTTGGTCCAACGGATGTTTGATTTGTTTTGGGCATCTTTAAACACATAAGATATTCCCAAATCGGCGCGTTTGTAATCACTTAATCGCAATTGAAAATCATAAGGATTGGCGTAAGTAGGTGAGCCACCCGGTACACCGGTATTGTAAACCAAGTTGAGGTACATTTTCAAATTTGGCATAGTGGGAACGTAATCTTGAAAAAGTAAAGAAAACTTCAAGCGTTGATCACTGGGACGTGCAATATAACCTTGGTCATCAATATTTTCTTCGGTTTTCAAATAACCAAAATTAAACCAACTTTCTGTACCCGGTACAAATTCGCCATTGATACGCAAATCAAAACCATAAGCATAGGCTACAGCATTGTTATCGGCTGCATAGCGGATGCGCACATTGTCTAAGGTGTAAGGATTGACATCCGTGAGATTTTTATAATAGGCTTCTGTAACTAATTTGAAAGGTCTTTTCCACATTTTGAAACTCAAATCACTTCCCAAAACCAAGTGATAGGATTGCTGAGCTTTGACATCTTTGACCACATCACCATTGAAATTTCGCAATTCTTTATAAAATGGCGGTTGGGCATAATTACCACCGGATAATCTAAATATGATATCTTTATTTTTCCAATTGGGTTTTAACGCAACTTGAAATCTGGGACTCCATATAAACCCTGTGTAATCTTCCAATTGCCATTGGTGGGCTCTAATACCGATATTGGTCCATATTTGATGTCCTTTCCATTCCATCTTTCGATTCCATTGAGCAAATCCGGAAATGCGTTGCATATCGGTATCATTAGTTGCTCGAACCTCTTGATAAGGAACCAATGGGCCTTCATAGGGTTCGTAAGGTTGTAGATTGGGATCGTGATCGGGTGGGCGAAGTGAGAATCCGGCCGAATCAATGACTTGCCATTCTATAAGACGATCTTTAATGTTTTCTTTTTGAAGTTTTACACCAAAATCAAATTGGTTTTGATCTTTGAAGTAATGTGCTTTGGCTTCGATATTGCCAATCAAGGCATCCAACGCATTGCGAGCATGATCCAATTGAGAACCAATCCCTTCATTAAATTCACTCTCACCATAATCCTCAGTACCTGCATCAGGGCTAGGAGTACCCAAATAATAAGCAGCTTCAATATCAAAATATTCTTCTTCTTGGGTATTAAATACAGATGTTGTAAAATCCAATGTTAGATTTTCATTGGCCAAATATTGAAAATTAAGCGCTCCAAAAGAGGTTTGGTATTTATCATTTTCTTGTCCGTCGTAATAGACGATTAATTCGAGTGGTTCTTGTATAGTACCAAATTTGGTACTACGGGCTGTCGGGATATACCGATAATCATTGATGGAAAAATTGGTTAAAAAATCAACATTCCATTTTTCACTAAACTGATGCGAAATCAAAGCTTGAACATCAGCAAAACGAGGATCATAATTGGTTTCGATATCTTGGCTTTTAACCAATAAACTATTATCTCGATAGCGCATGCCTAGAATTGCAGATGTTTTTTTAGACTTGTTTATTCCCTCTATACTCATTGATGCACCTAGTAGACTTAATTCGGCAGTGATTCCAAAATCATCTGGTTTTCTATACGTAATATCCAAGACAGAAGACAATTTATCCCCATATTTGGCTTGAAAACCACCGGAGGAAAATTTGACATTAGCAGTCATATCTGTATTGAGAAAACTCAAACCTTCTTGTTGGCCGGAACGAACCAAAAAAGGACGATATATTTCAATCCCATTTACATAGACTAAATTTTCATCATAATTTCCGCCTCTTACTTTATATTGTGTACTGAGTTCATTGTCTGAACTGGTTCCCAATCCCGTAATTTTCACTATGCCTTCAATTCCGGCATTAGGACTGGGTATATTTTTGATGGTTTCAACTTTCACATTGGTGATGCCTTCAACTTCATTCCTTTTAGTACTCACTTCTACTTCTGGAATAGATTCTACTTTGGCTGTAAGGATAATGTTGAGATTGAATTTTTCGCCTTTTTCAATATTTATTTTTTTAGTTTGGGAATCGTGTGTCAAGTGAGAAAAGGTGAGGATGACATCTGTATGAGTTGGGATTTCAAGATTATAATACCCTTTTGAATCGGTTGTAGTACCTTTGGTTTGATAGGTGACAGATACATTATTCAATAGTTCCCCATCCGAGTTTTTAACAATTCCAGATACTGTTCCGGTTTGAGAAAATGTTACCAAAGAACATAAAAAGAGAGGAAAAAAGTATAAAATTGTTTTCAAAATGTGAGATTTGATGGATGTTATCATTGTAAAATCTACTGCCGAAGATAATATTATTTACTTACTCTGTTTAACGTAGCCGAATAAGTTTTAGTATTTTGGGCCTTATCTGTTACGGTAATTACCAATTTAATTTCAGTTCCTTCTATTTTCAAATCACCTAAATCATAGGTAAGAACACCGGTATTGTGATTGTATTCCATTAAAACCCATTTGCCATTGATGCTTGCATTGATATCTTCAATCCCTGATAACTCATCATCGATGCTTACTTGCAATACTGTTAAGTCACTGATCCATTTGTTGTCAACAAAGTTAAGGGGTTTGATCGTCGGTGGTTTAAAATCTTGAACAAGATTGTATTTTCCCAAAGTTTTGGCCTTTCCTATGATTTTATTGTCTTTCAGTTCACTCGTAATGTATGATGTATAACCTTTTTTCCCAATTTTGGCAATGTAGGTGTGTTTGATTATATCTTTATTTAAGTGTGAAACATCAAAACTCATGGTATAAGTTCGGGAAAGCGGAATGAAATCTTCATCAATTTGGACACTGCCATCTGCATTTTTATAGATATTTAAATCGGTATCCTGATAAAAAGTATATCTGGGAAAAAGGATGTTGATACTGTCAAGATAGATGGATTTAGTTTCTTTGGCAAGAACTTTATAATTTGACTTTTTGGGTTTGGAGGGGAATTCAATTTTAGAATTTAATCCCACAACCGGAATTTGAATCAGTGTGGTATTGCCTTCAATATCGGATGCATTGATTTCAATAAGGTATGATTTTCCATCTTGGATGTCAATGTATCCCTGATTAGGCAAATCTTTGGTATATGTACTTAGTTTGTTTGACGGTTCTACGAAACACTTTTGCAAACGGGAATTGAATTTTTCATAATGTTCATAATCGATATGCAGATTGATGAGTTTGCTTTCATCAAATGAAAACTGATCCAATTCGTGTTCAAAATAGGGAGTTCCATCCACTTTGAGGCTGAGTTTATAGATTCCATTGCGGTTTTCACTAAAATCTTGAGCATCAAATGTGTTTACTGAAAATCCAATTTTACCATAAGCATAAACTGTATCGGCTATCATATTCCCAATGGAGTCCTTACTTAAATTGACTTGCACTTTAACCGCTGTTTGATTGATTTGAGCATCGTTGGATAGCGGATGCGCATAAAGACTTTGAATTTCCGGTTTTTTATGGTCGTCAATATGGAGACCGAATAGAATGGGGTTGATGGGAATTTGTCTATCAGTATCTCTTATTTCAAAATGTAGATGAGGACCACCCGAACTTCCGGTATTTCCGGAATAGGCAAAAACTTCACCTTTTTTTAAAGGCAAATCAGTGGGCTTGGGGAAAACTTCGATTTCGTAATTCTCTTTTTCGTATTGAATTTTTTTGATGTAGTTTTCTAAAGTAGGGTAGAACTTTTGAATGTGTGCATATACGGTAGTGTAGCCATTAGGATGCGTAATGTATACTACTTTACCATAACCATATTGACTGATTTTAATGCGAGATACATAGCCATCGGCACTAGCATATAAATTAAGACCTTCCATTTGTTGGGTTTTGTAATCCAAACCAGAATGAAAATGATTGTCTCTTAATTCGCCAAAATTCCCAGAAAGTAGCAGTGGAATATCAAGCGGACTTCGGAAATAGTCTTGAGGAAATATTGGGTTTTGAGCCCTTACTAAAATAGGAAATACTATTAAAAAAAGTTGAAAAAATTTAAGCATTTGTAGGTTGTTATTTTAAAATTTCATTGCAATTATCAATTGACAATATTAGTGAAAACTTAGAAATTAACAAAAAAATCAAATAAAATTTGCACAACCCAAAATACTAACCTAACTTTGTAAAAATAGTTTGTTAACATTTTGTTCATGCAAGATATTTCAAAAATAGTTGATAATCTGGAAGTTAAGATTCTGAATCTCGTAGAAAGACATGACTTTCTGAGAGCAGAGAATGATTTATTGAGAAATCAATTGCTTCAGGTACAGCATGAATTACATGTTAAAACGCAACAAATCAGAGACAATGAACAGCAGTTACAGTCTTTGCGGGTTGCTAAAACTATTCAAGGTAGTGATCATTCAAAAGAAACCACTCAGAAGATAAATGCATTGGTCAAGGAAATTGATTGGTGTATTGCACAGTTAAGTGATTAGTTTTTGAGATATGGCAGAAAAAATAAAAATAAAAGTAACAATAGCCAATCGCGTTTATCCGCTGAATATCAATTCGGCGAATGAAGAAGAAGGTATGCGAAAAGCAGCCAAGCGCATCAATGATTTGGTTACTCGATTTGAACAGGACTATGCGGTAAGCGATAAGCAAGATGTTCTGGCCATGTGTGCGTTACAATTTGCATCTGCATTGGAAATCAATGCCATCAATGGTGATGATGCAGTAAAAAGTGCCACCAAAAAACTAATGGAGCTTAACGATATGTTGGTTCAAAAGTTAGATTAAGTTCTTTATAAATAACACAAATTACTACCTGCATTAGACAACGGTTGTGAAACTCAACAATGTTCTATTCAAGAGGGTCAGTCGAATGTGCGAAAGCGTGCCGTCCTAGAGCGGATACTTGACCACTTCGTTAGCCTTAAACCTGTTTTGAATGGAGTTTCAAGCCCTTTATTTTTAGTGCAGGTTTTTTTATTTACATTAATATTTGAAAAAAGATGATAGAATTAATTATTGGAATTGTAGCATTGGTCGTAGGTTACGTCATTGCGAAATTTATAGACAAGCAAAGAGCAAGTGGTAGCCTTAAAAGAGCCAAAGATAAAGCCATGATGATTTTAAAAGAGGCTAATCTGGAAGCAGAATCGGTTAAGAAAGATAAGATTTTACAAGCCAAAGATAAGTTTTTGGAACTTAAAGTTGAACATGAAAAAGTAATTTTGGCTCGCGAACGTAAAACTGTTGAAGTAGAAAAAAGAATCAGAGATAAAGAATCTCAACTTTCTCAGGATTTGAGTAAAACAAAAAAAACGCAGGAAGATTTAGATGCCAAACTCAACGACTACAATTACCGTTTGGACTTTTTGGAAAAGAAACAATCTGAGATTGATAAATTACACAAAAAACAAGTAGAGCAACTCGAATCCATTTCCGGATTATCGGCTGATGATGCCAAGCGAGAATTGGTTACTTCCATCAAGGATGAAGCCAAGGCCGATGCACAAGCATACATTCAGGAGCAGTTGGAAGAAGCCAAGTTGACTGCCGAACAAGCGGCTAGAAAGGTCGTACTCAATACCATTCAAAGAGTAGGAGTAGAGCAAGCCGTTGAAAATTGCGTGTCTGTTTTCAATTTGGAATCGGATGAAGTTAAAGGAAGAATTATCGGTAGAGAAGGTAGAAATATCAGAACCTTGGAAGCTGCTACAGGAGTTGAAATCATTGTGGATGATACACCAGATGCTATCGTATTGTCTTGTTTTGATCCGGTAAGAAGAGAAATTGCGCGCTTGTCACTGCATAAATTAGTGACCGATGGACGTATACATCCGGCTCGTATTGAAGAAATTGTTGCCAAGACAGAAAAGCAAATCAATGAAGAAATAGCCGAAATAGGTAAAAGAACGGTTATCGATTTGGGTATACATGGTTTGCATCCTGAATTGGTCAAAGTAGTAGGTAGAATGAAATACCGTTCTTCTTACGGTCAAAATTTATTACAACACTCACGTGAAGTAGCCAATCTTTGCGGTATAATGGCAGCCGAATTGGGTTTGAATGCCAAGGTAGCCAAAAGAGCCGGACTTTTACACGATATTGGAAAAGTGCCTGATGAAGAAAGCGAATTACCACACGCATTGTTGGGTATGAAGTGGGCTGAAAAATACGGTGAAAAACCCGATGTATGTAACGCCATTGGAGCGCACCATGATGAGATAGAAATGAAATCATTATATGCACCGATTGTTCAAGTTTGTGATGCTATCTCTGGAGCTCGTCCAGGTGCTAGAAGACAAGTATTGGATTCATATGTACAACGTTTGAAAGATTTGGAAGAAGCTGCGTTCTCCTTTACAGGTGTTCAAAAAGCATTTGCCATCCAAGCCGGTAGAGAATTGCGGGTTATCGTGGAAAGCAGCAAGGTAACAGATGAACAAGCAGTGGATTTATCCTATAATATCACCCAAAAGATTCAAACTGAAATGACTTATCCAGGACAGGTGAAAGTTACGGTTATCCGTGAGACAAGAGCTGTCAATGTAGCCAAATAGTTTGTTATTTTTGGTTGACCTAATTCCTTTTTTGAATTTATTTATTGAATTTAAAAAAGGAATTTTTCGTTTTATTAATTCTATTGACGCTTCGTAGAACAAATTCCAATGCTTCGACTTCGCTAAGCAACCGCAACGCAAAAACCTGACTAGCTGTAGGATGGCCAATAACTAAATTCAATCAACCTTATTAAAATAAAATTTCATTAAACCTCAATTAATGTGCTCTGGGATGAAATTTTCGCAGCGCTTCGCCCAAAAATTTACGATCCAAGTGCATGTATATTTCTGTTGTAGTGATACTTTCATGTCCTAGCATTTGTTGGATGGCAATGAGGTCGGCTCCATTTTCCAATAAGTGCGTTGCAAAGGAATGTCGGAAGGTATGTGGGCTGATGGCTTTTTCAATACCAGCTTTTCTGGTTAAATCTTGGATGATGAGAAACACCATGTTGCGGGTGAGTTTATTTCCTCTTCGATTGAGAAACACAATATCTTCACTTTTTTTTTGAATGGGAATGTGAACCCTGATTTGTTTTAAATAGGTTTCGATATAGTGTTGGTTTTGGATATGAATGGGAACATAACGTTGTTTATTTCCTTTTCCCAAAACTCTGACAAAACCTTCATCAAAAAACAGATCTGAGATTTTGAGATTAACCAATTCGGAAACCCGTAATCCGCAACCATATAAAGTTTCGAGCATAGCGCGATTGCGTTCGCCTTGTGGATGACTTAAGTCAATTTGGGCTATGATGCGATCTATCTCGGATTCGGAAAGTGTATCGGGTAATTTACGTCCCAGTTTGGGAGTTTCCAAAAGCGCAGTTGGGTTGGTATCTCGGTATTTTTCAAATATCATAAATTCAAAAAAGCTGCGAAGTCCCGATGTAATACGGGCTTGAGATTTGGGGCTGATCCATTTGGCTAATTCATAAATAAACTGATGAACCAAATCTTTATCGATGTTGATAGGAGAAGTTGTAGGGGAAACACTTTCAATATATTGAATCAATTTTTGTACATCACCGGTATAGGCTTCGATGGAATTTTCGGATAAACCCCGTTCCAATCTCAGGTAGATGGTAAAATCGCGAAGTGCTGTTTGCCAATTCATGAGGTAAAGGTACAAAATAAAAAACCCCGACAAATTGCCGAGGTTTTTTTATTTTTATCAAAATAGATTACAAATATTATAGAAATCTGTAACCGGTTGAAAATTGGAAAATATTATTTTTAATCCAATGACTATAGTCTACGTTTCTTGCAATTTTACTCATCCCATACACATAACGAATGTTGAAAAAGATTCCGTTATCAAATTCATAACCCAAACCTGCATTCAATGCCAAATCTCTTTTTTCAAAATTATCTTTGATGTCAAGATTTTCACCATCCACATTGGCACGTGCATCGACCAAAAATCCCATTTGTGGACCTAATTCAAGTAGAAAATTGTTTTCAAATTTATATTGTAACATCAAAGGAACGCTAATATATTGAACATCTATTAAAACATCTGAAGAAGGAACTTCATCTCTAGTAACATCAATGGGATTAACTTTTGCGCCAGTAATGTTGTAAATGATTTCAGGTTGTAAAGAGAATTTTTCGTTGATATTCAATTCTAATAATGCACCAACATGGACTGAAGATCTAGTATCGTACATATCACTGTAATCATCATTAGAACTGTACCAATTGGAAGTATTTAAACCAGCTTTTAGTCCAAAAACAATGTCTTGAGCATTTGTAATGGTAAACAACATACTCATCAAGGAAAATAAAAGAATTTTCTTCATTTTAAAAAATTTATTTAGTTTATTAATATTTAATTTAAAAACGATAAGCATTTTATCACGATTATCGTTGTGTACATACGATTGAATAATTTGAATGTAAGAGTTGATTAATAATAACCATTATTGGAATTTAGTCAGTATTTATTAAATAAAATTAGAATTATGGATATCATTAATTATGAAGTCACAAAAATAAAGAAACTAAATGAAAAAACATCGAACGAATAGAGGTTTTTTTAATATTTTTTTAACTATTTATTAAAAACGATACCCAATAGCTAGTTTGCCAATTACATCTATTCGTATGCTGAAATCTTCCAATTCACTACCATCTTCATCTAACCATTCAATTTTGTCGGAAAACGTTCTACCTCCGCCGGCTCCTATTTCAAATACCAATCCTGAGTCGGCTACCCATTTATAGCCCACCAACAGTCCTCCGGAAAATGAATTTCTCTTGTATCCATAGCTATAATCTGAATTTTTATCATCCA
>JAABRF010000012.1 GCA_011391075.1 Flavobacteriia bacterium
ATAAAATATTACATTCCAAGTGCAAGGATTTTAAACATTTTTGTTTTAATCCTTGCACTTGATGAAAATTGATAATGATTCATTCTTCAATTTCAATATTGAATCCGTTCATAAAGAGTAACGATGTCCCGTAGGGACTAAATATCTGTAGAAAAATCAAAAATACATAAAAACACGCCGACGGTTGCAGCGAAGCTGCAACCGTCGGCGATAATCTTGTCTAACATTATACGCTACAGATATTTAGTCCCTACGGGACTATTCTTTATCGCATATTTATTGAGGAAATAAACTAAAAAAATATTTTAAAAATTACTATATTCAAAGATTGTACTTCAATTTAATCAGCAGACCCTATTTAAAAACAATAGATTATTGCATCTTACATACAATGCAAATGTTCCATTACCAATTTGTATATCTCTTCGTGTTTGCCATACAATCGCTCGCTGAGTTTGTCATCATTGTAGGATCTCAGTTTGGCAATACTGCTATCAATTAACCCTTTTGGGAAAATATCATTCTTTTCTAAATAGGCTCTTTTTTGTTCCAATGCCAAAGCCGATTCGTGGCAGGAAACTGGTAAACCTTTTAGTTCCGACAACCGATTTTTATTTTCATTGTGGAAAATGTTTACATTGACATAGAGATTTTCAGCCAATTGGAGCGAATCTTCCATCTCCAATCCATGTAAGGTAGCGACTACCAAAGAAGCCATATACAAGAATATATCAGCCGATCCATCACCACTTCTGATTTCTACGGTTTGCTTGCTTATCTCTGTTTTTTTCTCAGACTTTATATTTGGATTGGCATCTTCTATCATTTTCAAATCTCCTCTCCAACCCAATGGTACTCTTATCAAAACACTTCTGTTGCGATCTCCCCAACAAATATTGGTTGGCGCTTCTTGATAGGGAACCAATCGCAAATAGGAGGTAGGAATAGTATTGCCAAAAGCGGTCAACGCATCGGCCATGTCCAATATACCGGCAATCATTTTTTTGGCTTCATCACTGAGCTCGTTTTGATGTACCATGATATTGCGTCCGTCTTTTTCAAGTAACATGTGGATGTGTAAACCACTTCCTGCTTTACCTACCGAAATTTTGGGAGCAAAACTCACTTTTACGCCATATTCATTGCACACTTTTCTCAAAATCCACTTGGCAATGACCAATTGTTGCGCAGCCGATTCTGCTTCGCAGGGTAAAAATTCGATTTCGTGTTGCTCGTAAAAATACTTTTCATCCGAAAAATGACCTACTTCAGAATGTCCGTATTTGATTTGACCACCACTAGCCGCTATCAATCGCATGGCTTCTTTACGGATAAATTCATAACTCGTAAAAGGTTCTGAAGCGTGATATCCACGCTGATCAATGGCGGGAAAGGTCTTATTTTCTTCTTTGGGGGCAATGATGTAATATTCCAATTCTCCCAAAGCTTTAAATGTCATGCCGGTTTTTTGAGTGAATATTTGATTGGCTTTACGCAAAATATATTCAGGAGAAGATTCCAAAGGTTTCCCTTCGCTATTGTAGTATGAACATAAAATATCCAAACAAGGGACTTCTTCAAACGGATTGACAAATGCTGTATTGTATCGCGGAACAACGTATAAATCGCTCGTACTGGCTTCTATGAAACTAAATAAACTAGACCCATCGACGCGTTCTCCGGTAGTTAAAATTTGATCAAGATAGGCTATGCTATTGATTACAAAGTTCAAAGTTTTCAATCGTCCATCTTCGGCCACATATCGAAAATTTAACATTTCAATATGGTTGCCAATGACAAAATCAATAAGGTCTTTTTTGGTAAAATGTTTGGATTCTTTTTGCAAATATTTTTCTAACACATTAGGGCTGAGTTCAAAATTGTTATTACTCATAAATTGAAGTTTGATTTAATTTGAATGCCTCAAATTTACGACAAATTAACAGTTTGAAACCTATCCTATCTATACTTTTTGGTTGGTTTTCAATCAAATCTTTGTCGCAACCATCCTAATAGGAAATGAAGTTTGGAGTCGGGACATGCACTCATATTTTGCATATTGAGAAACAACACACTTTTTATTCGACTCAACCAACTCAATCTCATTAGTAGAAACCAGAGAGGTTTGTCATACGAACCAAAATATATCAATTGATAATTGGATTTTAAAACGCAAGTTTTCTGTGCAATCTCAAGGTGATTGGCCAATCCTTGAGGTGTGAATTGCAGGATACTTCTAAATTTGTGCTGTATATTATTCAATTCACTTTCAGGATGTAGTTTTGAAAAGTTTTCAAAAGTTGATTTCCGCATCGGATGCGGCGTGTGGTGAAACTTGTAATACTTTTTAAAACCGACGATTTTAGCTGCAGTTTGTTGTGCTATTTTATGTCCGGCTCTGTCAGGATGCCCCATTTTAAGATGGAAAAAATGGAGTATTTTCTTGTAGATTAGGTTTTCTTCAAATCTCAACCATTTACCTCTTAAAACGGGAAATCCATTCTGGAAAAAATCTTCAGGTTTTACCGGATTTAGAATGAAAAAGTCATCATTGATATAGATAAAATGTTCAGCTAAATCTGGGATTCTATACAGAAAAGTTTCAATTGAACGCGCATTAAAAGTTGGTAAGTATTTTTCATAATCCCTGAAGATTTCCGTATGATCTACAATTTTTACTTTTTTATACCTTTCGATATTTTGTAAATCCGGATTTTTCAAAAAGTCGGGAGTTTGTTGATCGGTTACAATAAAAATTGTTCTGACAAATGGTGCATTTTTTAAAATGGAACGCACTGCAAATTCAATTTCATTGACCTGCTTGAATCGTGCATCATTAATTTTTTTGTTTTTCTTTTTATCAGGATCTATATAAGTATTGATTTTTTCCTGATGTATCGGATCATTGCCATTTACCCATGTAAAAACAAAATCTATGTCGATATGGTTTTGATGATGCGATCCCATGAGATGTTAGTTGGCATGTAAATTAATGAAATACACTTTTTCCACCTTATTCACGATCCTAATAATAACGAATCGTCCTATAAAAACGATTGATCAAATGCAAAAGGCAATAAATCTTGCAATGAATTTGCTTTGATTACGACTCCAACTTCACCTGTAAAAAACACTTCGATGGGTGCTTTTTGATTGACCTCATATTCCAATAGCGTTTGTCTACAGGCGCCACAAGGAGAAACAGGTTTGTTTACTTCTTTGAGTTTTGATTTGACCGTAATTGCAATTTTTTTAATAACCATGCCGGGAAATTGAGAAGAGGCATTCCAAATGGCAACTCTTTCAGCACACATTCCAGATGGATATGCAGCATTTTCTTGGTTATTTCCGGTTACTATCGTTCCATTTTCCAACAATAGTGCAGCACCTACCTGAAAATTTGAATAAGGTGCATAGGCATTCAGAATGGCTTTTTGAGCAGCCTTCATCAAATGTAAATCTTCTGTAGAAAGTTCTGCAATAGATGGATAAAGGGTAAACTGCGTTTGAATAGTTTTGTTTTCCACTATACTAAATGTTTATGAGCTTAGCCTATCTAACATATTTTGCTAAATAGCGGATGGCAAAGATACAAACTATTGTCGAATAAATGTTGTGCAAAGCCCTATTTTTGGCTAATAACCATAGTTTTCACCTAAATTAAAGCCTAATGAAAATCGCAAGGTGTTTTCTAATGGATTGTTGATGTCGGAAGCGTTAAACAAGTATGAAACATCAATATGAGTGGCTTTGAATTTGAATCCGGCTCCTAACGTGAAAAATTGACGTGAGCCTTTCATTTTACTTTCATGAAAATAACCGGCACGCAAAGCAAATGCCTCATTGTAAATATACTCAGTTCCTACTTGCCAAGTAAATTCTTTGAGTTCTTCTGAAAACCCACCTGGAGCATCTCCAAAAGAGGAAAACATGCCTTCCACAAATCCTATTTCTGAATCATCTTCATCAGGATTGGGTGTAGGAACTAACAGTTTATTGGTCTCAAGGGTTAGATTGACTTTGTTGAAATCATCAAATATAAAATCAAAACCGGCACCCAATTTTAAATTGGTAGGTAGGAAGTTTTCTCTTCCGCCATCTACATAAGATACTTTGGGGCCAATGTTTGAAATGTTGAATCCACCTCTAAAAACGCCATTAAAATCTCCATAATTATCTTCCATGGATTCATAGAAACCAGAAATATCTACGCTAAATGTATTGACGGTTTTCAATTCAGAATCTTGTACTTTTAATGCAAAGTCAGATCGAATGTATCTCATTGTTACACCCATTGCAAATCCTTCACTTAGTTTTAATGCATATGTACCATCGATAGCCATTTCATTGGGCTTTTCAATGCCAATTTCATTACCATCATAATCAGTCAAATTGATTTCACCCAAGGTAAAATACTTAAAACTTGCACTCCAAGCACTTTTTTCATCTATCAATCCTGTTGCAGAAATACCGCCTAAATAGACGTCATTGACCAATTTGTTCATCCAAGGCGTGAAGTTAACCCCAATTGATAATGAAGATTGATTGAATGCTGCCTTGGCAGGATTGTGATGTTGATTGTTGAAATCAGGACTGGTAGCAACGCCTACATCACCCATGCCTCCGGCTCTTCCATCGGGCGTAATCATCAAGAATGGAGCTGCAGTTGTGATGGCATTGATTTCATCCTCTTCTTGTGCTAAAATGGGGTTGTATATGGTAAATAAGAATAGTGTAAATACAAGTATTTTAGTGTACATAAAACTTCTTTTGGGAATATATTAAAATCTGTTTTGTCGTTATATAAAAATCAAAAAATGAATTTAAAAAAACATTTCGGGTTTCAAATATCTGTAAAATTATTGAAGTATAACCAACTTTTCAAATTTTTCTGCTTTTAAATCCGAATTGGGAGCCGATACGCTGAGCTTGAAAACATACACACCTTTTCCTATTTTTTGACCAAAATCATCCAATCCGTCCCAAGAAATATCTCTTGAAAGACTCCCCGAACTCTGAATGTTTTGATTGATGGTTTTGACCAATTTACCGGAAACGGTATAAATCTGAACCTGTACTTCCAATGCCTCATTGGGCTTGTTGTGACTAAACCAAAACTCAGTATAATTGACAAAAGGATTGGGATAATTCAATACATGTTCTAAAATCAACTCAGCATCATCTACAACCACAAAGTGTAACGTAGCTTCACTAGGATTATTGTATGTGTCATAAGCTTTTAATTGAATAACATGCGAACCTATCGACAAATCTCGTAATCTGTACTCCAAACTGCCCTTTGTATAATCATTTACATCAGTGATGTAATAATCGTTTAAAATATAGGGGTTTTGCTGGTCATCATCCAATACAGCCGTGATATCGTGATCTACAGATGAAAATGAAGTATTGATTCCGTTTTCATCTTCCATAAAAGCCATTAACAATGGTGATTCATTGGTGTTGCCACCATCGATAAATGAAGTGTCATTCATGTATAAACGAATAGTTGGACCGGTATTGTCTGTTGCCGCATCATAATTTATTCCACCGATCACAATGTCTGTATTGTAACCACCGCGGTCTGTAGAACCATTGTGCGCATAAAAACTCAATTTGCCATATCCATAAGCAATTCTAATGTCTTGTGGCGCTACAAATTCAATGTGAAACTGTCCATTGGTTACACTTGCTCTTCCCCTGAATATTTTGGAGTCTTGTGTGTCAAATGTCAGGGTTTCTGAAAAACCATCGTTATTTAAGGTCTGTCTATCCATAGGTTTGTCAAATACCGTTAAATAAACCTCGCCGTTAAAATTGGAATCAATATTGCCATTACTCAAAGTTACTATTCCGTCAAATGTAATATGAGACAAAGCCTTGATGGTATCTAAAGATTGAGTTATAGGTGTCCCGTTCATATGGGTCAACCTTACATCAGGTTTTGGCAAAGCTAGTTTCATTGCGGGATCTCCAAATGAAAAAATAAAATAGCGCTGTTTGCTGCTTATACTCGAGTTTTTACTCATTCTCAAATAATCTGATATACTTAATGAATTGCCAGTATATTCTAATAATCGGGGAACTAAATTAAGGTTAAAATAAAGACCGATATTGATGAAAACTTCCCTAGCTGTAGCAATTTCATGTGCAGCTCCACCATTGGGATTTCTTATCACCAATTCTCCTGCAGTATTGGGTCGGTAGGGATTGTCAAATCTGGCAAATTCACAGGAAATAACGGTCAGTAAATTTAGATTGTCCATATTGGCCCAGTTTTCGATTTGACCCGTTTCAATGATGCGTTCAGCCGATAAGCCATCTTCACCACCATGTCCAAAGTAATCAATCAGTAATACGCCTTTTTCAATTTGGTTGTTAATTTCATTAAACACTTGAGGGTAACGAGATCCACCGGCAGTAACTTCTTGGACATAAGCATCCATCCACAATTTTTTAACATTGACCAAAGGTTTATTTATCTTGATGTTGTCGGCCAACGATTCTTGACTGATTTGCAAAGTTTCATCAGAACCTGCATCACTGTCATCGGCTATCATTAATACTTCGTTGCGCCAATCCCCTAAAGAATTGGAATGATAGTAATTTAATATTTTCGTATTGATTGCTTGGGCTTCTTGAGATGTATTAAATGGAATTCGAGAAACTGCAACATCTTGCGTTTGACTGAAAAAACCATCCAAATCACCTTCATTCAAGTCACTTACAATTCCGAAAAAATCATCTGTGACAAACGAACTGGTCATGTCAAAACTGTTGATTGATTCAAACGTCGGGACTATACTGGCAGTCTGATTGCTGATGTTTTTAAAATCAAAACTGGCATCACCATACAATAAAATATATTTTAATCGTAAAGGTGAATTGAGGTAAACATGTCTAACAAAGTCTCGAATGGCAGTAATATCTTTGGATCCCGAACCAAATTCATTGTATATTTGATGCAAAGGGACGATTTCTACAGTTAAACCCGATTGTGTACGATGATATTGAGCTAATGATTCCGCTTCATCAGTAAAATCTTTATCGGTAATAATGAGATAATCAACATTACTTAATCCATGTAGATTTTGATTTTGTACTCGGTAATCAGATGGGCGACTAGGCGTATAGTAATCTTGAGAATTGACGATAACAAACTCTTTAAGTTGACCGCCTAAAGTGTTGAACGCATATGTACCACCAGTTCCTTGATTGGATATGCTACTGACGTTGATGGGATCGGTTACATCCCATAGTTTAAAGATGTTGGTTGCATTTTGGATTTGATAATTGATAATTCCAGTAGTATTTAGGGTTGCAAAATTTCTGAAAACAAATTGCTTATTACCAACAATCAAATTGCGTTTACCTATGATTTCGATATAATCTAAATATGCTTTGGCACTTGAATTCCCGCCATTATTGAATTGTAGGGAAACACTGATTTGTTCATTCCCAACCGTAGTCGAAGCTTGTGTTTGACCATTCATCGCCAAGGTATGACCCGAAACGGAGTTGATGTTAAAATTTGAAAGATTGCTTCCATTAACAGCCAATTGAAAGGAAGTATTGCTGGAAGAAATTCCTGCAGCTACTACCTTTACTCTAATGGGAATACTAGTGTCCAAGTTGGGAAATGTATGCGTAAAGGTTCTTTGATTTTGAATGTCAAAACTTTCACCCAACCATTGCTGGCCTGCAGCAAACAAGTTGCGTGTATCTTTTTCATAAACCCAATAATCGTCAAAATTTTGAAGTGTTAACACAGGTGATCCTTCAACCAATGAGGCATTTTGAATTCTTTTTCCAGGGCTAGAACCGACATGTATGAAATAGTATGCTTTGTCATCGTAAATATTTCTAACATGACTTAATGATTCAGTTGTATTATTGTGTTTCCAAGACTCTGGACCTTTGGCATAAAACAAAATGTAGTCTCCAGAATCAAAACTACCATCTTCTTCTCCTTCAACAAATATGGCATTTTCTTGTAAGTCATCACGTCTGAAATCACCAATTCTGTATGGTAAGAGCGCTCCGCCATTTCCAAATATTTGAATATTTTGCGGATTAATCTGATTGGTTTTGATCCCCAAATCGTTTAAAAATGAACGATCTAACTTGTAAACTCCAGAAGTATCAACAGCAATTTTATACCATGTACCTGCTGCTAAAACCGAATTGTTTGTTGATTTTAATTGCCTTCCGGTTTGATTAACATTTTTTAAAGTATAATTAACTTCAAATGAAATCATTTTTTTAAATTGATTTCCATCCTTAACCAATGGAATAACCGTTAAAAAAGCTTCTGAAATTTGACGCGTGGAAACAGCATCCAATTTTACTTCAGGTATCGTAGGAATCGATTCCGGATTTATATCGAGTAAATCAACTGATGAAATATTTTCATATACTACATTTTTCAATTCAAAATTTTGAATTTGCATATTCAATGGAACTTCCCATTGGGTAAAATAGAAAGGTAAAAGCCGTTCAGTATCAATATGTGCCGTATTTATAAGTGGAAGATTGATAGTATTTCCGGCGTTTAGGGTTATTTTTTGAGGTTTCAGCCATTGCAATTGAAATTTTTTACTCAGCGTTTCCTGGGCAAAAATAGATGGAGCTAATGCCAAACAAATCAGTAATAGAAAATGATATTTTGTATAATGAAATTTATCGGATATAATCATAGTAAGTCAAAGTCAGGCTTATTTTAATAGAATTAGAACGCAGTTTTTTTGAATATATTATTTATGAAAACAAGGACAATATTAAATAATAAAAAGGGAAAAGAAACGTTGTTTAATAAAATTTACAATCATTTCTATTAAAATTTATAAAATACTTGTTTAAAAAAAGATTTATTGTAAATTGCGTCGCTCAAATTGTGATGATTTATTGCAAGGTTGGTACAATATTATTGTTTATACCCCGTTGTAATAATATCATTTTAATTTGTTTATAATTAAGTTTGACACTGGTATTAAGGAATTTTATATCATTTTGTATTCAATTGATATTAAATAATTTACACGAAATTCGACTTTTTAAATTCTAACATTTATACACACATGAGATTTCTTTCAAAATTGACTGTTATTGCATTAGTTGCCACAACTTTGATTGGTTGCGGTGGTAAATCCAGTAAAGGTTCATTGACCGGATGGACTAGCAAAGATAAAGCTGCTGCAGGTTTTTCTACTGATAAGCAATATAAAGGTCAAAAAACTCCCCCCGGAATGGTCTTAATAGAAGGTGGTACTTTCACAATGGGTCACGTACAAGATGATGTGATGTTTGATTGGAATACTACCCCAATGCAACAACAAGTTCGTTCATTTTACATGGATGAAGCTGAGGTTTCCAACCAGGAATATATTTTCTATTTGGAATGGTTGGAAAAAGTATTTCCTAAAGACAACGAAAATTACAAATACATTTTCGAAGCAGCTCTTCCTGATACTTTGGTATGGAGAGATCGTTTAGGATTTAACGAATCATTGACTGAAACTTATTTACGTCATCCATCTTATGCCAATTATCCTGTAGTTGGAATTAGTTGGGTACAAGCTGTAGAGTATTGTAAATGGCGTACTGACCGAGTCAATGAAAAAATCTTGATGGACAAAGGTGTTTTGAAAAACTTATTCAACTTGGATACATTAAAGGTAGAAGGTAAAGATCATTTTGTAACAGATACCTATTTATTGGATCCAACATTTTTGTTTGATGGAGATTCAACTATCTATAAAAAAGGTTTACCTAGCAAAGAACCTAGAAAAAGAGGAGATGCTAGAAGTGGTGGTAGAGGTGAATTCCAAGGAAGACACGTGAAAACTTCTGATGGTATTCTCATGCCAAAATTCAGACTTCCTACTGAAACGGAATGGGAATTTGCAGCAAAAGCCAATTCTGAAAACAGAGAGTACAATAATTTAGCAGGGCGTAAAAAATTCCCTTGGAATGGAAGATATACCCGAAACAAATCATCTAAATCACAAGGGGATCAATTGGCTAACTACAAATTAGCTAAAGGGGATTATAGTGGTGTGTCCGGTTGGACCAATGATGGTGCTGATATTACAATCGCTATTAAATCTTACCCATCCAATGCATTTGGTTTGTATGATATGTCTGGTAACGTTGCAGAATGGGTATCAGATGTTTACAGACCTATTATCGATACTGAAGCCAATGACTTCAATTACTATCGTGGTAATGTGTTTTCTAAACCTAAAATCGATCGTGAAGGTAGAGTGGTTATTGCTGATTATGCTTCTATCAATTATGATACATTAGATAATGGTAAAATAGTTCCTTCCGATTTACCGGGCGAAATTATGTATGTACCTATTACTAAAAGAGATGCATTCATGCGTAATAATTATGAAAAATCTTATAATGTAGATTACAAAGATGGTGATATTGCTTCAACCCGTTTGTACGACAAAGATGAGGACGAATTAGAAGTGCAACCTCGTATGTACAATCACCCTATCATTCCTAAAGAAATTGGAGAAGGTGGGATGAGAAGACAAATTTATGACGATAAAGAACGCAGAACTTTAGTTAGTGATAAAACCCGTGTTTACAAAGGTGGTTCTTGGAGAGATAGAGAATATTGGTTGGATCCGGCTCAAAGAAGATACTTACCACAGTATTCAGCAACCAATTACATCGGATTCCGTTGCGCTATGGATAGATTAGGCCCAATGTCAAACGACAGAAGAAAACCTTATCCAAGTAAAACTAAAAAATAACAATAAAGAATATTGATATAAAGCCTCATCACTTACTAGTGGTGAGGTTTTTTTATACTAGATACACCCATTATGGAAATAAAAGAATTACACCAACTTTTTTTACAAAAAAAATCTATTTCTACTGATACCCGAAATATCTTACCCGATAGTATATTCTTTGCTTTAAAAGGAGATAATTTTGATGCCAATGCTTTTGCAATGGATGCCATTGAAAAAGGTGCTTCCTATGTGGTTATGGATAATGTAGTGTTTTGGCAAGATCAATCTCAATATATTTTGGTTGAAAATGTTTTACAAACTTTGCAAGAATTAGCCTCTTATCATCGAAAATATCTCAATTTGCCCATTATTGGATTGACCGGTAGTAATGGTAAAACAACTACAAAAGAATTGATTCATGTTGTATTGTCTAAAAGATATGAAACAGTTGCAACCAAAGGAAATCTCAACAACCACATCGGAGTACCTTTGACCTTACTTTCCATGGGTGAAGAAACGGCTATGGGTATTGTAGAAATGGGAGCCAATCATTTTGGTGAAATCAAATCACTTTGCCATATTGCCTCTCCGGATTACGGGTACATTACAAATTTTGGCAAAGCGCATTTGGAAGGATTTGGTTCAGTCGAAGGTGTAGTTATTGCCAAATCTGAATTATACGATTTTCTGCATACACATGATGGGATTGCTTTTGTAAACCCCAATGATTCGATTCAAATATCACGTACAGAAGATCATAAACGAATTTTACTTTGTGATGTAAAGTTGGTTGATGAAGATTCTGAGTTTGTAGTTGTTCAGGTTGATCAAGTCGTGATTCGTACCCAATTAGTCGGGCAATACAACGTTGCCAATATTGCCGCAGCAATCAGTATGGGTTTACATTTTGGGATAAACATCACTGATATCAAAACCGCAATTGAATCTTTCAAACCGGACAATAAACGCTCACAATTAATTGATCAAGGATATTGCAAAATTATTCTAGATGCTTATAATGCCAATCCAAGTAGTATGCAAGCCGCATTGGATAATTTTACAAAAAATGAGGTGTCTGATAAAGTAGTTATCTTGGGTGATATGTTTGAATTAGGAGAAAGTAGTATATTCGAACATCAAAAATTGGTTGATTTTATTGAACAGTTTTCATTTCACCGCATCTTTTTGATTGGAACCAGGTTTAATGCAACACAACGCAAAACAGCCATCAGTTTTAATACCTTTGAAGACTTTAAAAACCATTTTAAAAAATCAGATTTTCAAAATCAAACTGTTTTGATAAAGGGTTCTAGAGGTATGGCTTTGGAAAGAGTTTTGGAATTGTTTTAAAATATAAAACGTAGGAAGATTGCTCAACCTGCGTTTAAACTGATATCAAAAATTGATTTTTAAATTTTCTTCAATTGCTCTTTAAACATCTTGATTTGATCGGTGAGCATGTTGTATTTGTCCAATTTTTTGGCTTCATTGAGTAATTCTGTGGCTTCGCGTTTACGTCTTTTGGTCATGGCTATTCCTGCCAATTGCAATTTGGCCATAGCAATATCATGGTTCATACTCAAACCTAATTTGAGTGCATTTTTCAAATATTTTTCAGATTCGTTTAAATTGGTTTGAGAAGTCATGATCCCTTTCATCAAATTGAAGTAACCTTCTTGTTTGCGTATCAAAGCACCACTTGGATTTTTAATTTTATCCAACCATTTATTGGCACCGGCAAAATCTTGTTTTCTAACTCTTAAAAAAGCCATCAGCAACATTTCATTTTTAAAGTAAAAAAAGACAATTACGCCTGCCAATAGTATATACATAATTCCCATTCCGATATGACCTTGGGTAAATTCGTACACTGCCCATGCTGTAATGAGAACTGCTAACGCTATTTTGATGTATTTGTGAAACATATTTTTATTTTAGATTTACGATTTTATGATTTTAGATTTCCTTTTAGATTACTAAAAGAATAGGGTTGAGTTTGTCAATAATCTAATTAGATTAAATAAAAAAAACCAATCTTTCTAATGCTAAGTGGGTTCAAAATTACGCTTTTTTAAGCAGTTCAGCTAATTGAATTGTAAGATTTTTGCGATGAAATTTTTCCACATTAACCGACTCAATTTTCAATTGATTTTTCATAAAGTGTTTGAAATATATTTCAAGTCCTTGTTTGAGTCCTTCTTTATCGTCAAAATCTACAACAATACCCGATTGCGTATGGTCAATAATATCTGCCAAATCACCATCGGTTGGCGCAATAGCCAAAATAGGTCTCTTTGATCTCAAATATTCATATACTTTTCCGGTGATAATGGTTTTGGCACTGGGTACATTGTTGATTATCAATAATAAAACCTGACTTTTCATTTGAAATGCAGCTACGGCATGACTTGGTAAATATTGGGTATAATTGACAAAGCGCTCCAAATTATACAAACGTATGCTATTGCGAACCTCATCGGCTATATGACCTACCAAATTGATTTGAACACTAGATTCAAAATCCTCATTTTCTTCCAACATTTCAGCTAAAACCTCCCATAAAAGAATAGGATTGCGGTCGGCATTAAGCATCCCGATGTGTGTGAGCGTAAATGGTTTGTCCATTTCTGGAGCTTCTGAGACGTTGGCATCGTCAAACCCATTGGTTATAACGGTACAATTGGGATTTACTTTTTCAAATTGACTTTTCATGGTATTGCTGACAACAGTTACCTGATCGGCTTTTTGTAAAACTTCGGTTTCTAGTTCCAAATGTCTAGCTATACTCTTTTGGGTCAAAGGTAAATGATGAAAATAGTCGATTTCTGTCCAAGGATCTCGAAAATCAGCCAGCCATTTTACGCCTGTTTTTTCTTTTACTTTTTTTCCAATCAAATGAACAGAATGAGGTGGACCTGTTGTAATTATCCAATCAACAGGATTTTTTTGAAGGTATTGAATGATTTTTTTACTGGAAGGATTGATCCAAAACTTTCTTGCATCGGGAATGAAAAAATTGGCTCTTATATAATGCTTGAACTTTTGAACCAAAGTAGGTTTTTCGGGCAAAAATCCACTTCCGGCATTCTTGTTTTTAGAAACCATTTGTCCGGGTTCCCATATTTTCTGGCGCAAGATTTCGATTCCTTCTGGAATTTGGCTTTCCAAACTTTTATCAGTAATGGGATATTTTGGATTTTCAACCGTAAAAACTACAGGTTCAATTCCGTTGTTGCGAAGATATTTGACGAAATACAACCAACGTTGCACGCCACTTCCGCCAGCAGGCGGCCAATAGTAAGTGATGATAAGGGCTTTTAATGCCATGTAAATTCTTTATTCAATTATCGGTTTCAGAGACATTTAGAATGCTAATTCAATCAGAATTAGAAGATGTATTTTAGAAATATACATTCAAAATTCTTAAAATAGAATTATATTTGCGTCCATATGACAGACGGCAAAAATAATAAACCCATTTTGATAATGATGTATGTTTCGTTGTCAAGTTTTGTGAAAAGAGATATATTTTTACTGTCTGATGATTTTCAGGTTATTAATTACCATTTTAATACAAATAAAAAATGGAAATTACCTATAGCCTTTTTCAAGCAAATCATTTTTTTATTTTTTAATATTAAAAAAATGGATGTAATAGTAACTCAGTCTTCGGGTTATCTCAGTTTTTTACCTTCAGTTTGGAGTAAAATTACAAAAACCCCATTGGTTATCATTGCAATAGGAACAGATTGTGTTAAAATGCCTGAAATTAATTATGGAGCACATTCCAAAAGAATTTTAGGATGGTTTACGCGTTTTTCATTTAGAAATGCCAGCCTAATCCTTCCTGTTCACAAAAGCCTTATTTTCAATAAATATACCTATACTTCTTTAAAATATTCATTACAAGGTATTAAGGCTTTTGTCCCAAGTATCCAAACTCCTATAATTGAAGTAGTAAATGGTTTTGATACAGATAAATGGGTCATAACTAATCATAATCGTCCAAAACATTCTTTTTTAACTGTTACAACCGCAATAAATGAAACAGGTTATTTTCTAAAAGGCGTCGATTTAATTGTAGAAATGGCTGAAAACTTTCCAAAATTTCAATTCACAATAGTTGGAAAGGTTAAGTTGTTAAAGGATTGCCCAAAAAATCTTAAAATTCTTCCTAATGTTGCTCATGATGAATTATTAGAAATATACAATAGACATGAGTATTATTTACAATTGTCACTCTCAGAAGGGTTTCCAAATGCATTGTGTGAAGCCATGTTGTGTGGTTGTATACCAATTGGAAGTAATGTTGCTGGTATCCCTGACATTATTGGTGACGCAGGTTTTATTCTACTTAAAAAAGATATTAATGCTCTCAGAATGATCTTATCAAAGTTACAAGATAATAATAAAGATAAAGCATATGTTAGAGAAACAATTGTCTCTAAATATGAGTTATTAAAAAGAAAGCAACCTTTAATCAAATATATTACTGAAATTTTAAAATAAAACAACTATAAGAAATGGTTTTTAATTTGATACTAAAATTTAAAAAGGGTATCACAATTTAACAATTAATATTTTTAAAATAAAAAAATCATTTCTTTATGATTTTTGCTTTTCGAGTTACTTTTTCATTTTCTAAAATTACTGAATAAATCCCTGTTGATAAAAAATCTAATTGGATTTGAATTTGAGATTCTGGATTTAAAATATTTTGATGAAAAACTAATTTTCCATTTGAATCATAAACACTTACATTTATAAAAGTAACAAAATCACCTAAATTTATATTTAAAATGTTTTGAAAAGGGATTGGAAAAATTGATAAACTTTCAATTTCATCATGAAAATTTAATGAAATGGTTATGTCTAAATAATCTGCAACGCCATTGTTATTTATATCGTCATCTAATGGATTTGAATTGTTATTATAATCTTCATTAATGGTTAATGCGTTGTCATTGTCATCATCATCGTCTAAAAAATTAGGTATACCATCATTATCGCTATCATCATTATAAAGATTTGAATCTCCATTCAAATCTTCATCAGTTGTTTGAACTGTATCCAAATCAAAATCCAAATTACAATTGAGTATCTCTAATGAAATAGTTGATATAACACTTTCATTTTCAATGTATAATATTTGAGGATTTGAGTTGTTCATATAGTTTAAATCATTGATTTGATTTATTCCATTTTGAGCATCAGAAATATTTTCATAAAATATAACATTTGAAGGATTTTCATTATTAAAAAATTGTTGAACAACCTGAAGATTGAAAATTTCAAATCCGTTTAAATCTGTATCACATTTTACAAATCGATAAATTGATTCATTATTTGATTTAGGTGTAAAACGCCATCCTTCTTCAAATGCAGTCCAATTTCCGGTATTTCTGTTAGGTGGCGTTATAGCTTGCCCACCATCAATATTTATGAGGCCACAAATAGCCGAACCATTATTCCACTCATTACAACTTTGTTTATTAATCAATTGCACATCAATTATATTGAACGATTCATGTAATACAATTTGAAATGAACTTTTTGGAGTATCACATAGATTTAGGAAGTGAAAATTATCAATATAAGAAACAACAAATTTGCGATACGGAGCATAACCTATAATTGCGTAAAATATAGTGTTGTTATTATTATATAAGTCATGATAACATCCCAAAACTGAGTTTTTAATAGGAAAACTAGTAGAAGGTATTGTTGTATTAATTTGCCAAGGGGAAAATTCATTCGCATTATTTTGGTTAAAATCAATATAACCATTATTACTAATAACAATATTATTATAAGTTTCACCATAAAAAACAAAAGGAAACATCAAATTAATTGAAGATGAACAATGATCATCTGCGATATTTGGTAAAACGTTTTCAACATTATATATCTGAAATGGGATACTAAAAACAGTATAATTTTGTGAATAACATAGAGAATAAAATATGAACAAAATAAACAGTAATTTTTTTTTCATGATTGATGATATTTTAATCAGGATATTTTGCTTTAAATTGTAATAAAGACTTATTCTTTCAATTATAATAGTTGGCATTTACAAATCTCTCATACTTACAAAGTCTATATATTTCTGTTAATGAAAGTTCTCGATTCCATATTTTAAATTCATCAATAACACCATCAAAATAGCTTGAAGGATTGTATACATTTGAATCATATCTTCCAATTGATCCATTGTTATTATTATATTGCAAAGTAGTACCATATCCATCATAATACCCAAAATCTCCATTACAACAAGTGTATTCATGATATTCTGAAGGATTGTTATATTCACTCAAATACATGTTGTAATTATTATATCCTCTAATGACACAGACCACAAAGTACCATTTATCAGTCTCAATAAATTTATTTCCATGTAATGAATTTCTCCCATTTGGACTAGTTGAACCACCATTTCCAATTGAAAATTCCATTTTATCAAATGTTATACTTGAAAAAATTCCAAAATATTGATTCTGAGTGTAATTTAATATAAAAATAGTGTTCCTATTGGCAATTAACGATCTTCTTTTAAACCAATATGATACTGTTATTGGTAAACTTGGCCTTAGAAGCGTATGGCTTGGCATATCAATAAACTGATTTACACCATTGAAATCATATGCGCTGTTTGGATGTCCAAACCTATCATTTGTAAGTGTTGCAGTAACATTTGTAGCATGAAGGTTGTTGCCACTGCTATCCAAAGTATTTCCATTCATTCTGTAATTTACAATTAAACCTGTACTTAGATCAAAGTCACTATTAATTGAAGTTGTTTGAAAATGGTTTTTTTCATTAGAGAGAAGTAGTAAAAACAATAAATACCATAGCTTTTTCATAAAAATGGAGTTAATAATTATATCTATTTCTTTTCAATTTACACTTAAATATAGACAAATATATATATAAATTATCAAAGCAGATTACTTTGATAAAAGAAATAATGTAAAAGCTTTAAGTGTAATTAAAATCGAATAAAAAAGTATTAATCCATTCAAAAGAATCAATAATTGGTGGATAAACATACTACCATCCACCACTAGCGCCACCGCCGCCAAATCCGCCGCCACCGAAACCGCCACCGAATCCGCCGCCTCCTGAACTACCACCACCAAAACCGCCGCCCCAGGTGCCACGTCCACCACTACTCAAAATAATAGGGCCAAAGAAATCGCCACTGCTTCCACTGCTACCCTTATTATTGGCTCCTTTGATGATAATGATGATAATGAATAATAAAAAGATGAAGAATATGATGGCACCTACGATACTTCCGCCTTCTTCCTTGGGTTCAGCATCATATTCACCTGCAAATACTTGCATAATGGCTGTAGTAGCTTCATCCAATCCACCGTAATAGTCACCTTCTCTAAAATGCGGAGCCATATTGGTTTCTATGATGCGTCTACTCAAAGCGTCAGTCAAGATATGTTCCATGCCATAACCGGTGCGAATGGTCATTCTACGGTCATCCTTGGCAACCAAAATCAAAACCCCATTGTCTTTATCGGCTTGACCGATACCCCATTTATGTGCCCAATTGGTAGCGTAATATCCAATATCTTCACCATTGGTAGTTAAGATAGTCGCGACTACTATTTGAGTAGAAGTGGAATCAGCATAATGTATGAGTTTTTGTTCTAATTGCGTTTTTTGATCAGGGGTCAATAAGCCAGCATCATCATAAACGGATGTTTGAAACTTGGGTGTTACAGGAATTTCAGGTAATTGAGCTTTTAAGTTCAATGTTCCTAAAATAAAAAACATTATGGTAGATGCTTTTAAAAATGTGGACATATGGGAAGTGTTATTGTAATGCATTATCCTTTTGATATTTCGTTGGTTAATTCATTACGATCATCCGATTGGTAAGGGAAAAATGCTTTGAGTTTTTCACCTACTTTTTCGATGCCTTTGGTCAAAGCCAAACAATTTTGTTTTTGGGCAAAAAGACCAATAATCATATCGGTTTCATCTTGCCAAAAATGAGAAGGAACTTTTTGATCAATACCGGAATCTCCGAGAATAGCAAATTTTTTACTGTCTGTAGCTACATACAATAAAATGCCGTTTCGGTCTTTGGTTTGATTCATTTTAAGATCAAAAAAGACTTCTTTGGCACGATCCATAACATCTTTTGAAGTGATTTTTTCTATATGCACTCTGATTTCACCCGAAGTATTGAATTCGGCTTTTTGAATGGCTTGTACGATTTCCTGCTCTTCCGTAGCAGTTAAAAAAGATTCTACAGAGTTCATATACGCAATGATTTAAGTTCAAAATAAAAGAAAATAGAGTTACTATATCAGAACTCTATTTTCTTGTATTTTGGTTTTCATTTATTTGGAAAAATCTACTTCAGGTGCGTCTTCAGCGCCACTCTTTGCTTTAAAAAATTCCATTGAATTTAAATTGAATAATCCAGCAAGAAGATTTCCAGGGAATTTTTGAAGGTGATTTCTATAAGGTTCAACTGCTTCATTATAACGATCTCTTGCAACATTGATTCGGTTTTCAGTACCTTCTAGTTGAGACTGTAATTCTAAAAATTGTTGATCTGCTTTTAAATTAGGGTATGCTTCCTGTAAAAACAACAATTTGCTTAATGCACCACTAATGCCTTGTTGAGCTTGTTGAAATTCAGCTAATTTTTCGGGTGTGATGTTTGTTGGATCTATTGAAATTTTAGTTGCATTTGCACGAGCTTGAATGACTCCTTCGAGAGTTTCTTTCTCATGTGCGGCGTATCCTTTAACTGTATTTACCAAACTAGGAATCAAATCTGCTCTTCTTTGATAAGAACTTTCAACATTTCCCCAAGCCTTAGTAGCACTGTTTTGTAAAGTTATAGCATTGTTGTAAAATCCTTTGATCCAACTATATGCTATTAGAAGAAAAATGATAATAATAATAGGAAGAATCCATTTTTTCATAATTTTCGGTTTTAATTGTTAATGTTTGTGAATGTTAGTTGAATAAATATAACAAATGTTACTCTATAGATTGTTTAATCCGTAACAATTCGTCTTTAATTTTTTCCAATTTTGCAATAACCAATTGGTTTTCTGTTAATTCTGATTCTTGATTGGAGCCTTTTTTTTCTTTCATTTTTTGTTTGGCTCCATCTAGAGTATAGCCTTTCTCTTTGACGAAAAAGTGAATTTGTTGAAAGATTTCAACATCCTTTTTAGTGTATAATCTATTGCCATTTTTATCCTTTTTGGGATGCAACATTTTAAATTCCTTTTCCCAAAAGCGCAATAAGGAAGTATTGACTTTAAATGCCTCGGCAACTTCGCCAATTTTGTAGTAGAATTTTTCTGGTAAGTTTATATGCATGGTTGAAATTAGAAATTAGATCTTAGAATTTAGAAAGTAGGATTCTAATAAAATATGATTAATCCAATGTTTGGCCACCTTCTTGGTTGGCTGCATTTTGAATAGCTAAATATTCTTCCGGAGTTAAATTGCCATAGAAAAAGTTAACCGGATCTACTGGGCTTCCGTTTTTGTGTACTTCGTAATGCAAGTGGGTTGACACAGATAATCCTGTACTTCCCATATAACCTATAATATCGCCGCGTTTGACCCGTTTGCCCGCAGGAACTGCAAGGCGACTCAAATGGGCATATACGGTTTCATATCCAAATCCATGATTGATTTTAACTACATTTCCAAACGACGAACTTCTTTCAGCTTCCACAACTGTACCGGTTCCTGAAGCGTAAATAGGAGTACCTTCTTTGGCAACAAAGTCAATTCCATTGTGCATTCTCCTGATTTTTAAAATAGGATGCATGCGCCATCCATAACCGGAAGCTACATGTGTCAAATGCTCTTTTTTTACAGGAGAAATAGCTGGAATTGCTGCCAGCATTTCTTCTTTATTTTCAGCCATTTTGATGATGTCATCAAGAGATTTGGATTGTACGACAATACGTTTGGATAAGATATCCATCTGTTTAGTCAAATCAATAATCATCTTAGAATTGTCAAACCCATCCATATCTTTATATCGATCGACCCCACCAAATCCAGCTTTTCTCACTTCGTCGGGTATGGGACTGGCTTCAAAAAATTGACGGTAAATAGTGTTGTCTCGGTATTCTATTTCGGCAATGCGCTCATTGTGCTGTTTTTCCTTTCTGGAAAGCAACTTATAATTCATTTTCAAATTTTCAATTTCCCGGTTGAGTGCTTTTTCTTTTGGCGATTGAAAAAATGAATTCAACACAAAAAAGCCAATTACAGCATTGAGTGTAAAGGCCAAAAACAAAAGAATTCCATTGAAAAGAACGCGTCTTTTTTTAGGAATTATCTTGTGAAAAGATAAGGTTTCGGGATTGTAATGATATTTTACTTTTGCCATGTCTTTAAAAATCTTACTTTTGCCGCTTATAGACAATAAAAATACAAAATTAAGAAATATATTTTAATAAAATGTTAAATGTTAGTGGTTAATAGTTAATAGTTTAGCAGTCAAACCTTAAAGTGCTGAGATTGACTTTTTTCCTATCCATTTAATATGACATGCTCATTTTCATTTACAGAAAGAAATACTTTTATACTCAAATATGAATTCACATCAAATTCGTCAGCAATTTTTGGATTTTTTTGAATCTAAAAAACATCAAATCGTAGCTTCATCTCCCATCGTTGTAAAAAACGATCCAACCTTATTATTCACCAATGCTGGGATGAATCAATTTAAGGAGTATTTCCTTGGCAATGGTATTCCCAAACACAATAGAATCGCCGATACTCAAAAATGCTTGCGCGTTTCTGGTAAACACAACGACTTGGAAGAAGTGGGTAAAGATACCTACCACCATACCATGTTTGAAATGTTGGGAAATTGGAGTTTTGGTGACTATTTCAAAAAAGATGCAATAGACTGGGCTTGGGAATTGTTGACCGAAGTCTATAAGATTGATAAATCTCGTTTGTATGTAACGGTTTTTGAAGGTAGTACTGATGATAATTTAAGTAAAGACGACGAAGCTTTTGAATATTGGAAGAAACATATAGCGGAAGACAGAATTTTATTGGGAAATAAAAAAGACAATTTCTGGGAAATGGGAGATCAAGGACCTTGTGGACCTTGTTCTGAAATTCACGTTGACATCCGTTCTTTGGAAGATAGAAATCTAATTTCTGGAACCGATTTGGTCAACAAAGACCATCCACAAGTTGTGGAAATATGGAATTTGGTGTTCATGGAATTCAACCGCAAAGCCGATGGTAAATTAGAATATTTACCCGCCAAACATGTAGATACAGGTATGGGTTTTGAACGTCTTTGTATGGTTTTACAAGGAACCCAATCCAACTACGATACTGATGTGTTTACCCCGATGATACATCAAATTGAAAAAACAACCGGTGTAGCCTATGGGGTAAACGAAGAGCAAAATATTGCCATTCGGGTAATTGCTGATCATATCAGAGCTGTATCTTTTGCTATCGCCGACGGGCAATTACCTTCCAATGGTGGAGCCGGATATGTGATCCGACGTATTTTGAGACGAGCCATTCGTTATGGTTATACTTTTTTAAATCAAAAGGATGCTTTTATACATTTGTTGATTCCAACTTTGGTTCAGGAAATGGGGGACACTTTCCCGGAATTGAAAGCACAACAAAATCTCGTTACCAATGTAATCAAAGAAGAAGAACATTCTTTCTTGCGCACTTTGGAACAAGGTTTACAATTATTGGAACGCATCATCCATGAAACCCAAGGAAAAGAAGTCACCGGTAAAAAAGCATTTGAGTTATTTGATACCTATGGCTTCCCCAAAGACCTTACTGCTTTAATATTAAGTGAACGCGGCATGACGTTTAATGAAAAGGAATTTGATGTCGAAATGTTGCAACAAAAAGAACGCAGTCGCGATGCTGCCGGTATGGAGACCGAAGATTGGACCATTTTAAATCCTGCAACTGAAACGCTTTTCAAAGGATATGATAATTTGCAAACTTTCTCAAAAATTTTGAGATATAGAAAGGTAACTTCCAAAAAAGATGGAGAATTGTATCAATTGGTTTTGGATCAAACCCCTTTTTATGCTGAAAGCGGTGGACAAGTAGGAGATACCGGTTGGCTGATTGCCGCTGATGGTAGTAAAACAATGGTTTTAGACGTTAAAAAGGAAAACAGCTTGTGGTTGCATTTCGCCAAAGTTTTACCCAATAATCCACACCAAGTTTTTACAGCTCAAGTAGATGCGCACCAAAGAGCATTGACAGCTCGAAATCACTCGGCTACACATTTGTTACATCAAGCTTTGCGTCAGATTTTGGGAACACATGTCGAACAAAAAGGTTCGGCGGTTCATCCCAAAGGTTTGCGTTTTGACTTTTCTCATTTTGCCAAATTGACTGATGAAGAATTGGATCAAGTAGAAAAATTTGTCAATACCAAAGTGCAAGCTGCCATTCCATTGGATGAACATCGTAATTTGCCCATTAAACAAGCGATGGAAAAAGGAGCTATGGCCTTGTTTGGAGAAAAGTATGGAGATAGTGTACGTATGATTCAATTTGCCGATTCTTTAGAATTGTGTGGAGGAACCCATGTTTCAAACACAGGAGATATTTGGTATTTCAAAATTGTATCCGAAAGTGCTATTGCTGCCGGTGTACGTAGAATAGAAGCCATAACTTCGGATGCGGCTCAAAACTATTTCATGCAAAACAATCGAATTTTTGAAGATATCAAATCGGTTTTGAAAAATCCTAAAAATCCTGTGGAAGTTGTACAAAATATGCAGGAAGAGCTCAATCAATTGCGTAAGGAAATTGCCCATTTGCAGAAAGCAAATGCCAAAAATTTAGTTGGAGATTTGGAGCAAAAATTGGAAAATCGTAACGGAATTCAGTTTTTGGCGACTAAATTGGACTTGGATACCCAAAGTATCAAAGATATTTTATTTGAATTGGGTGGAAATCATCCATCGGCTTTTTTGTTGATTGCTAATTCAGTGGATGGTAAAGCTACTTTATCGTGTTATGTTTCAAAAGATTTGGTCGAACAAAAAGGAATGCATGCCGGAAATATAGTAAAAGAATTGGCCAAACACATCAATGGTGGTGGTGGCGGACAACCCTTCTTTGCAACAGCTGGAGGCACCAATCCAAATGGAATTGATAAAGCTTTGGCTGATGCCTCTAAATTAATTTAATAATTAGCTAATTAGCATATTAGCACATTAGCACATTAGCACATTAGCAAATTAGCAAATTAGCAAATTAGCATATTAGCATATTAGCACATTAGCACATTAGCACATTAGCACATTAGCATATTAGCACATTAGCACATTAATAAAATTGCTAATTAGCAAATTAATCATAAACCTATAACCAACCATGGCTTGGATCATTTTATTTAGTGTATTTTTTATTTTAATAACTTTTGACATGCTGGTTTTGCATAAGAAATCAGAAAAAGTCAGTCATAAAAAAGCGGCTATTGAAACTGCTTTTTGGGTAGTATTTGCCATGCTTTTTGCAATTGCGGTTTATTATTTTTACAAATTTGATTGGATCGTCAGTGAAATGGAACCTGCTGAGGCAGTTACAAAATACTTGACCGGTTACCTCATCGAATTGTCATTGAGTGTAGATAACCTTTTTGTCATTGCTACCATTTTTGCCAGTCAGAAAGTGCCCATGAAATATCAGCATCGCGTATTGTTTTGGGGAATAGTTGGAGCCATTGTGATGCGAGCTTTGATGATTTTCTTTGGAATAGCCTTGATGGAAAAATTTGAATGGATGACTTATGTTTTTGGGATATTTTTATTGTATACGGCCTTTAATATGCTCAAACATGAAAATGATGAACATCACGAAGATGAGAAATTCAAATTTATAAAGAAATATTTCAAAGTAACTAAGAATTTTCATGCAGAACATTTTTGGATTATTGAAAATGGGAAAAGAGTTTTCACCCCATTATTCATTGCATTGATTATGATAGAATTTACCGATGTCATTTTTGCATTGGATAGTATTCCTGCCATTTTAGCTGTAACTACCGAACGATTCATCGTGTTTAGTTCCAATATTTTTGCGATTCTCGGATTGAGAAGTATGTATTTCTTTTTAGCCAATATGTTGGAAAAATTCCATTATTTAAAGTACAGTATATTTGCCATTTTGGTATTTGTATCCATCAAATTATTGCTTTTACATACCGAATTTATCAAATTACTTCCAAGTTGGTTCTCACTTACTTTTATTGGTGTTTCTCTACTACTCGGGGTTTTAGTGTCGGTAAATAAGATTACACACGATGATGTGGATGATTTAAAAGATTAGTAACATATATGATTAAAAAAAAACCGCTTTTACGAGCGGTTTTTTTTGTTATGATATATTTTTTATTGGAAATATTTGTACTAAAATTTCCAATATACTGGAAATTTTCATACCTAATTCAACTTTTATTAGCCAATTGTCCACAAGCAGCATCAATGTCTTTACCTCGACTGCGACGAATGTTGACGATGATTCCGTTTTTTTCTAATTCGCTTACATATTGCTCGATGATGATAGGCGAAGCTTGTTCAAATGCGCCGTCATCTATAGGGTTGTATTCAATCAGATTGACTTTGGCAGGTACTTGTTTGCAATAATGAACTAATGCATCAATGTCTTTTTGTTTGTCATTAATGCCTTTCCAAACTACATATTCAAAAGTAATGCGATTACCGGTTTTTTGATGCCAATATTGTAAAGCATCCATGAGTTCGTCCAGATTGTTTGATATATTGACAGGCATCATTTTACTGCGAACTTCATCGATGGCTGAATGCAATGAAAGAGCCAGATTAAATTTGACTTGATCATCAGCCATGCGTTTGATCATTTTGGGAATGCCTACGGTCGAAAGTGTAATGCGTCTGGGTGACATACCCAAACCTTCTTCGGAAGTGATTTTATCTATGGCTTTCATCACATTTTCATAGTTGAGCAAAGGTTCGCCCATGCCCATAAAAACGATATTGGTCAATTTATGTCCGTAGAGTAATTCGCTTTCTTTGCTGATGGCTGCTACTTGGTCGTAAATTTCATCGGGAAGTAGATTGCGTTGTTTTTTTAATCTTGCAGTAGCGCAAAAAGTACATCCCATTGCGCAACCTACTTGGCTGGAAACACAAGCTGTTGTGCGGTTTTCTGTAGGAATCATCACCGATTCTACGACTAAACCATCGTGAAGTTTAACTGCATTTTTAACCGTTCCATCAGTACTCCTCTGTATGTTGTCTACAGCAATGTGATTGATGCTGAAATGTTCTTCCAAAAACAATCGCGTTTCTTTAGAGAGATTGGTCATTTCCTCAAATGTATGCGCATTTTTTTTCCACAACCATTCATAGACTTGATTGCCGCGAAAGGATTGTTGGCCTTGCGAAACAAAATAATCTCTTAAAGCTTCTTTAGAATAGGAACGAATGTCTTTTTTCAAGGTTGGATTTGATTAGAACGAAATGAGTATTGTGACTTTGATATGTCATTTATAAAAAAGGCAAAGATATAATTTTTTGAAACTTGAATAGAAATTCAATTTTACAGTGCCATTTCCCGAAAAGAAAGTACAGTTTCAAACCCTTTTCTTTTAAAATATTCTGGAGTATCTTCATTACCGGTTGCCATTATAAAATCTCCGCCCCAAGCGCCCAAACTTTTCAATTGTCCAAAATAATCTTTGAAATGGGTTTGAATGGGATTGCGTTTTAAAACGCTTGCCAGTAATTTTTCATGTTCATTCATCAAAAGTGCAAAATCATCTATGCAATTTACTTTCAACATCAATTCCGATATTTCGGACACCAGATGAATAACCTCTTTTTTGTCTGTTACAGTTAAGGATTTGTATCTGTTGATTTCTCTCGAACTGCGTTGTTTTTGATTGAGATGAATAAAAAATAATTGGTCGGCAAAATCGGGTGAAAAATGTACAGGAGTTACTATGGATTTTTGATTTTGTAGTTGGTAGTATAAAGGTGTATTACTTCCGGCACATGCCAAATCATAACCACTGCCGCCCATAGTGTTTGCAAGCAACTCGTAAGGATTGACATGAGCCCAAGTTGCTAAATTGTAGATTAAAGTGGAGGAACTACCCAATCCCCATTTTCTTGGAAATTCTAGATGCGTTGTCACTTCATAGCCTTGAGATCCGTTGAAAAAATCGGGATTGAGTTGCCGGATTTGCAAGAATATATGTTTGAGCGTTTGAATGATTTTTGGATCGCTTTTGCGAATGGTAATTGGAAAGTGGAATGTGCGCTCCAACCATACTTTTCCATTTTCATCATAACTTTTCCAAAAAACTTTATGCTCCGAAATTTCCTTGACAACCAAATCCTGACCTTTTTTGGTAGGCACAGCCAAAGCTAAAGCACCATCCAATACGAGATATTCTCCAGTCAAGAGGAGTTTGCCGTGTGCATAATATGTTGATTGATTTTTGATTTTAGAAATTAGAAATTAAATTTTAGATATTTAGTTCCGATTTCCGATAGACCTGCGACGTATCAGGTGTTGTATCGGGACGGGATTAGATTTTTAATTTTTATTAATCGGGATGATTATTGGATAATTGTCATTGACTGCTATTTAATAGGTGCCAACACCAACTATACCTTCCGCATCTTCAGCACACTATTTAAAACCACTACACTTAAAATCAAAGCCCCGCCTATATAAAAAGATGGGTACATCTTCTCTTTATCTCCAAATATAAGGAGTGCCAATATAATACCGTAAACCGGCTCCAAATTAATACTGAGCATGATGGTATAGGGACTGAGGTTTTTCATGAGTTTGATAGAAGTCAATCCGGCATACGCTGTACATATACTAGCCAAAATGAGTAAATACATCCAATCTTTAAAACTCAAATTAAAAAATTGCATGGAAAAGCCTCCACTTATAAGCAAGACTACCGAGATAATCAAAGCGCCTATTCCAAATTCATACAGCGTAATGACTTCGGGTTTGTAGGTTTTTACATACAATCCATTAATGACAGAAAACAAGGCAGATGTCAAGGCTGCCGAAAGTCCCCACAACATGCCTTTGATATTAAATGTATCACCTTTAAACATGAAATACAAGATACCAATAATCATTAATCCGAGAACTACTTCGTATTTGCTTACTTTTCTTCTAAAAAAAACAGGTTCCAATAGCGATGTAAAAAAAGCACCGGTACTCAAGGTAATGAGTGTAACCGATACATTGGATACTTTGATGGCATGAAAAAATGAAAACCAATGCAATGCAATAACAGCTCCCATAAAAAAGAATCTTAAAAACGCTTTGATATCAATGCGAATGGAAATTTTTTTATACCAAAACCAGAGTAATAAAAAAGGTATGGTCAAGGTTAACCGATACCAAACCAATGGAATGGCTTCCAAGGATATCAAAGCACCGAGAATAGCTGTAAAACCCCATATAAAAATAAGTGAATGCAGGATGTAATAATCCCGATATCCGTTGGGTGTAAAGTTATTGTTTGGATGCATGCCTATAAAGTAAAATAGCTAATATACCAAACACCATATTGGGTAACCAAACTAAAAAATAAGTTTGGGCACCGGCTACAGCACCCAGTACTTCAGTGATCTTCATAAAGAATATATATATAAAAGCAATTCCGATACCTATGGCCAGATTGATACCTGTTCCGCCTCTTTTCTTTCTACTCGAAAGGGCTACTGCTATCATTGTCAATATAAAAGCTGAGAAAGGTAAACTAGTGCGTTTCAGTAATTCTACTTTGTAGGCATTGAGATTTTTAACGCCTCTTTCTTTCGACAAATTGATATAATGATACAATTCTGGGCTCTTCATTTCTTTAGCCAAATAATCTTCATAATATAAATCTTTGGGATAAAAATTAAAAACAGTATCCATTTGAGCACCTATTTCAATCTTATCTCTTTCTTTATACACATGTCTTTTGGTATAATTACTCAACCGATATGTACTATCATTTTCATTCCATTTGAGAGTATTGGCTTTGATTCTGTATTTCAAATGTATACTGTCGTAATGTTCATACACTATATCCGACCCTCGATTTTGATCTACGGTAAATGACTTCATAAATAAATAATCACTTTCTCCCAATTGCAAAGACAAGTCAACTAGAAAACGATCATCGTGCTTTTTGGCTAAGTAAGTTCTATCAAATACTGTGAATTTATAATTACTTCGCGGCACAATGAAATGATTCATAAACAAAGAGAAAATCGCAACGGTCAAAGAACCAATAAAAAATGGATAGAGTAAACGGTTGAAGGAAATCTGTGCCGAATGCATGGCAATAATTTCTGTATTGTTGGCCAACTTGGAAGTAAACCACACAACTGCCAAAAACAAAGCCAATGGCAAAAACTGATTGGCATAGGTAATGATGAAATGCTGGTAATAATCCTTGACAATAATCCAAAAAGTCAAAGTGGGTTCGTGTAAAAATTTGTCAATTCGCTCTGAGATATCGATCGCTATTCCCACCGGCAATATGATCACTATAATCAATGCCAACGAACTGAAAAATTTTTTTAAAATATATTTGTCGAGTATTCTCATGTATAGAATAGTGTACCTATATAGTGTAAATTAATATATCAAATCCCAAATCCCATCCAGATAGCTATCGGGACCAAATTCCAAAAACTAATAACTTAATAACCTGAAACAATAAACAATAAACCTATAGCCTAACATCCAATCGTTTTACCATTTCCGCTTTCCAAGTACTAAAATCACCGGCCAAAATATGTTTTCTAGCTTCGCGAACCAACCACAAATAGAATCCCAAATTGTGGATACTGGCTATTTGTTTGCCCAACAATTCATTGGCGACAAACAAGTGGCGAAGGTACGCTTTTGAATATTGTAAATCAACATAGGTAATTCCCATTTCGTCTATGGGTGAAAAATCGGCTTCCCATTTTTTATTCTTGATGTTGATGTGTCCATTGGCGGTAAACAACATACCATTTCTCGCATTGCGGGTAGGCATGACACAATCAAACATATCTACGCCCAAAGCGATATTTTCCAAAATATTGACCGGAGTACCTACGCCCATCAAGTATCGAGGTTTGTCGTACGGCAAAATATCACAAACCAATTCGGTCATTTCATACATATCCTCAGCTGGTTCACCTACCGATAAGCCGCCAATGGCATTGCCATCTGCATTTCGAGAAGCGATATACTCAGCCGATTCTTTTCGCAAATCCTTAAAAGTACTGCCTTGTACAATAGGAAATAGGGATTGTTGATAACCATACAAAGGTGGATTTTGGCCTAAATGGGTGATGGCTCTATCCAACCAACGATGCGTCATGTGCATGGATTCCATCGCATATTTATAGGTGGAAGGATAAGGCGGACATTCGTCAAATGCCATGATGATATCGGCACCAATGCCACGTTGAATATCCATGACACTTTCGGGTGTAAAGTGATGATAGGAACCATCGATGTGACTTTGAAACTTCACGCCTTCTTCTTTGATTTTACGCCTTGCTGCCAAGGAATATACTTGATAACCGCCACTATCAGTAAGTATGGGCCGGTCCCAACCGTTGAATTGGTGCAAACCACCGGCTTGTTTCAGTATTTCAGTCCCGGGACGTAAATAAAGATGATAGGTATTACCCAGAATAATCTCGGCATTGATATCTTCTTTTAATTCGCGTTGGTGAACGCCCTTGACCGTACCTACTGTGCCTACCGGCATAAAAATAGGTGTGTGAATAACGCCATGATCGGTGACTAATTCACCGGCTCTGGCTTTGCTTTGCGCATCCTTTGATTTGATTTCAAACTTCATAAGGCGGCAAAGATAAAAAAGTTAGATGTTTGAAGATAGCAGAAATCTATAAAAAACATTGCTTTTAGCAAAGTTTTGTGAACTCCTTTCTTTTTTAACCGATTTGCATTAAAAAAAACAGCAAATATCATTGACACCGATGATATAATACATTACCTTTGTAGTTCAATCAGTTCTAAATTCTATCTTACTAAATTGTTTTCTGCAACTTTTAATCTTTAAGATTATGGATGAAAACAGTGAAAGAAAAACTTTTCATAGTAGAAGAGTTTTTTTTAAGAATATGGTTAAAATTGCACTACCTACTCTAGCAATTTTAAGCCTCGGTGGTGTCAATAACCTCTTGGCGAGTCCTTCCCCAATTTTACAATCCAAAAACACTTCCGAAAATCCTCCGACTACTTGTGAGTCATCTTGTATAGGCACTTGTAAAGGAACCTGTGAAGATACTTGTAGAGGACTTTGCAAAGACGACTGTGAAGGCACTTGTTCTTATGTATGTAAGGATACTTGTGAAAACAATTGTTTTGGCACCTGTGAAGGTTTTTGTGGAGAAACCTGTAAAGGCGGTTGTATGGGAAGTTGCGGAAGTACTTGTGAAAACACCTGTAGAGATAGATGCGATGGCAGTTGCAACAACACCTGTCTTAACACTTGTCAAGATACTTGCACTGCCAATTGTTCCAATACTTCAGAATAATTTTGTAGTCAAATTTAACTTTCAAATTACAATCTATTTAAACTCATTTTTAACCATAATACTATAACCATGTGGCCTTCCAAAGACAAAATCACTCCAAAATCAGATGATTCTGATTCTGAAAACAAATTGGGTTTAGTAAAATCCAGAAGAGATTTTATGAGTATGGTTGTTAAAACAGCCATTCCTACTATTGCCTTGATTGGCAGTGGCAGTCTCACCAATCTGATGGCTCATCCAATACAGGAAAAATTAAATCCCACTTTAAAAAGCTCTCAAGAGCCTTCAAGTCAAGAGCAAATGACTCCTAGCAGTTGTATGCTTTCTTGTGAAGGCGGATGTATGGGCACTTGTGAAAATGATTGTATGGGCTCCTGTCAAGAGGGATGTATGGGTTCTTGTAAAGGAGATTGTCAATTGGGTTGTAATGATGGCTGTCTAGGAACTTGTGAAGGTGAATGTTTTGCAACTTGTGAAGGTGGATGTAGAGGTTCTTGTGAAGGCTCCTGTCAATCCACTTGTGAAGGATTCTGTACCGGTGGTTGTGAAGGTACTTGCAAAGGCACTTGTGAAACCGGCTGCTCAGGTGCGGCGTGGTAAGATGTTTAATTACAGTTCATTTCAAATGATTGAAACAAAAGAGGTTATAATAGAAAAAACCAATACTTGGGAAGAAGGTAAAGCCAAAAATATCACTTTTATTGTCACTGAAGATTGTCAACTACAGTGTAAATATTGTTATTTAGTAGGGAAAAACAACCTCCATAAAATGGACTTTGAAACGGCAAAAAAGTCTATTGATTACTTGTTACTAGATCGCAACTATTTTTCCGAAACATCTGTGATTCTCGACTTTATTGGTGGCGAACCTTTTATTGAAATTGATTTGATAGATAAAATCTGCGATTATTTTAAAATTAGAGCCTATGAAACAGATCATCCTTGTTTTAATAGTTATAGATTTAGTTTTTCAACCAATGGGCTGCTGTATAATGACCCCAAAGTACAACAATTCATAATCAAAAATGAAACGCATCTCAGCATTCAAATCACCATTGATGGAACCAAAGAGAAACACAATTTACAACGTGTTTATCCCGGTGGCAAAGGTTCATATGACCAAGTAGTTAAAAATGTTCCACTTTGGATCTCCCAATTTCCCAATGCTTCAACCAAAGTAACCATTGCCCGAGATGATCTCCCTTTTGTCAAAGATAGTGTGATTCATTTGTGGCATTTGGGCATTAAGGAAGTCAATATAAATGTGGTCTTTGAGGACGTTTGGGAACCGGGTGATGATGCTTTATTTGAAGAACAATTGGTTTTACTAGCCGATGAAATTATTGAAAATAAGTATTACGAAGATTTCACTTGTTCTTTCTTTTCCACTCAAATAGGATTGCCTTACAAAGAAAATATGAATTGGTGTGGTGCCGGTAAAATGCTCGCTATTGATCATGAGGGTAATTTTTTTCCTTGCAATAGGTTTGTCAATTATTCGCTTCAAAACAGAGAACAACTCCTCATTGGAGATAATCAGAAAGGGATTAATCAAAACAGATTACGACCCTTCCTCACATTGGATATGTTTACTCAAAGTTCGCCCGAATGCGTGTCATGCGAAGTCGCTACAGGTTGCGCTTGGTGTCAAGGAGCCAATTACGATTATGCAGATTCTTCAACCATATTTCAAAGAGCCACTTATTTGTGTCTAATGCATAAAGCTAGAGTTCGAGCCAATAATTATTTTTGGAATAAACTAGAAAAAAAATTACAAAAAACCCTTAGAACATTACCTTAAATTCACAATACATGGTTTTGAAATATCTTTTAGTTTTACTCAGTGATTCTTCAGCTTCCTTTTGTTATTATCCATCTCCAAAAGCTGAAATACCTAAGGGAATTGCTGTGGCAAACTCCCATAAAAAAGATAATGCCTTTCATATTTCCGATGAAAAACCAACCGATATTTATTATAATGAAAAACAGCATTTGATTTCGTTGGATCATCTCAAAAAAACAGTTGTATTTGCTTTAAAAAACAATCTTAAAGTTAATTTTTTATATCCTCATTTTTTATTGGATGAAGCTTATACCAAAGTGATTGAAGAAGTAGAACACATCAAGATTATTCCTTTTGACGCCAAAATTTTCAATGAAGATGCCATACTCATTTTAGATTCCAATGATTTTCCTACAACTCTCGATTTAGTAAATTATACCCATCAAAATTTCATCTTAAAACTTCAAAAAAAGGATCTAAAAAAATTGGATACCATGATTCAAATACTTCTTGCCAAAAGTGCTAGAATTAATTTGGTACTCATGGATTTGGAAAATTATGAGGAAAAAGATTATGCTATTTATGAAAAGCAATTGGGAAAAATAACCCGTAAATTAATCCAATATCAAAATCAAAATGCCATTCCCGAATTGAATTTTCTAACCGATCGCATTGATTTAAACCAAATGAATAATTGTCAAGCCGGAATTCAACATTTGACCATAGCTCCCAATGGAAAAATGTATTTGTGTCCTGCATTTTATCACGAAAATCCTTCCGAAGATTTAGGCGAAATTAAAAATGAAATATTCATCAAAAATGCCCGACTTTTAGAATTAAACTATGCGCCTATATGCCGTATTTGTGATGCATATCAATGCAAAAGATGCGTCTATTTGAATAAAAAACTCACTTTAGAAATCAATACTCCTTCTTCTCAACAATGTATTACTTCACATATTGAAAGAGATGCTTCGCGAAGAATATTGGAAAAACTACAAAAAATGCATCCGGATTTCAATCCTCAGATTACTATTCCACAATTAAATTATAGAGATCCTTTTGAAATCGTAAAAGGTAATCCACAGAAAATAGCAACGTTAAACCATCCCTAATTTCAACACAATGACGACAACCAAAAAACTGGTAGGAACCGTAACACCTCAACAACGAGACGAGATCAAAACCCTTTATGAACGTAAAAACGGATTGACCGAACTTTTTAAAATTGTAGATGTCAACAACACATCTCTTTACAATAAACTTGTAAATGACATGGGTGAAACCGCTACAAAGTTTCAAAAATGGTGGGATGACCAAAGCAAAACAAACCAATGGGAAGGTAAAAAAGAACACCATTGGGAAATTAACTTTGAAACTTGTGAAATTTTTCTCGTGAATGATGGATTGAAAAAATGAATTTAAAAAGTAAAGGATAATTTTTACTTAAACAGTATTGATCATCAAGTTATATTATTGAAGTCATTTAAATTTATTTTCCAATGCAAATTGCAACAATGAATTGGAACCCACTATTTCCAGTTTACGCATCATATTTTTGCGATGTGTGTCGATGGTTGATTTTGATACAAAAAGAAGACTCGCTATTTCAATAGTTGTTTTGCCTTGTGCAATGTAATGGAGAATTTCCTTTTCCCGCATAGATAAAATCCCTTTTTCAGTTACCATATTTTGAGTATCCGACAAGTCGTGCAATAAATTTAAGGAAAGATTGGGGTCTAAAAATTGATTCCCCGACATTGCTTGCTCAACAGCAAATACTAAAGTTTTCAAGCCTGAATTTTTAAGCACATAAGCATCAGCTCCGGCTTTTAGCGCTTGTTGGATGGTTGTATATTGGTCAAACATGCTGAGTACGACCACTTTTATTTGGGGATATTGCTCTTTAATTTTAAATGTCGCTTCAATGCCGTCCATCTTGGGCATTCTCACATCAGTAATTACAACATCGGGTTGATGTTTATCAACGCTTTGTAACAATGCTTCTCCATTGGAAACAATTTCCAATATTTGGAGATTTGGATGATGTTCTAAAAAGGCCATGATCCCATCGGAGAGAATTTGATGATCTTCAGCTAAGACAATATGAATCATATCGGTATATCAATATTAATGGTAGTTCCTTTTCCTTTAAAACTATCGACTAAAAATGTGCCACCAAGGTGTTCAATTTTTCTTTTGAGATTGTAAAGGCCCATGCCTTTTTCAAGAATTTTATCAGAATAATCAAAACCTGAACCATTGTCTTCAACCAAAATGTTAAATTCGTGGTCAAAATTGGTTATTTGCGCATTGATTTGAGTAGCTTTAGCATGTTTGATAGCATTGGAAATCAGCTCTTGAAGCGTATTGTAAATTAACACCTTGGATTCATCTTTCATATCTTTATCAAATCCAAATAATTCAATTTTAACCAAAGTTTGGTCATTGGAATTGATGTTGTTCAATAATTTTTCCAAAGCCAATTCCAATCCCTTTTGAGCTACCAAAGTATTGGATTTGAGATGTGATAAATTTCTTATTTTTTGATATGATTGATCTACGATTGATTCCAATTTATATAGAATTTCCTTCGTATTAGGAGTAGTAGGTTGGTTTAAAAGATTCTCGATATGCATTTTTAAAGTAGCCATATCGCTGCCAATGTTGTCGTGTAGTTCTTCGGAAATAGATTGACGTTCTTGTTCTTGACCTGAAACACAAGCGTTAATGACTTGCATTTCCTGATTTTTAATTAAGGTCAGTACTTTTTGTTCTTCAATGGCTTGTTTTTGTTGGGCTAAAACTTTTTTTCTGTTGGAGTTTTTAAGAAACAAATATGCAATGTAAATTGACGACAAAAATGCTCCCAATGCACTGAATAATAAAATCTTATTCAGTTGGTTGTCTTTACTCAATTCACTTATCTTATTTTGATTTTCAAAATTGTCAATTTGCCTTTTACGGGTTTCAATACTATTTGAATTCTCAAAATTATAAATACTGTCTTTGGACGCTACCATTTTTTCAAAGTAATACAAAGCTGAATCAGATTTTTTCAAACCTTTGTAGGATTGATACAGGTTTTCATAAACATTGAAAAGTTCGTTGTGTTGTTGATTAGATGACAATAAACGCAACGCTTTTAATCCGAATTGAATCGATTTTTGAAAATCACCTTTGTCTTGATACAGTGCAGAATAGTTTTGATAAATGGTTCGTTCCAAATCTATATTCTTTTTGTCTTTGATGGTTTGATAGGCTGAGTCGTAGTATTTTTCAGCCAAACTATAGTCTTTTTGAAAAGAAAATGTAGTACCTATATTCATATAAGCCAATGCTATAGACTTTAGATTATGAGTGAGTTTTTGGTTGGTTAAAACCAATTTATGATAATGAAAAGCGCTATCATATTGTTTTAAAGATCTGAAGGAAACAGCGATATTGTTGTAAAACTCACTGATTCTTTTTTTGTTTTGTTCTTTTAAAGCATAGTTAATTCCTTTTTTATTAAAGGCTATTGATTTTTGAATGTCTTTGGTTTTTCCATAATCAATTCCCAGTTGCAAATAGGCATAAGCAATGTCATCATTGTTTTGCAAACGACTGACAATTTCGAGATTTTGTTGAAAATAATGCAAGGAATTTTTATAATTACCATTGGCACGCTCTAATTTACCCAAATCAATCAAAACCTGACTTTCCAAGGTTGGGTTTTTAATTTTTTGAGCAACTTTCAAAATGGAATCCAATAAAAACTGAGCTGTTTCCTTGTCATTTTGTTTCAATAAAATACCGGCAATACGATGTTTTATTTTCAAGATTTCAAGCGTTAAATGATGCTTTTGAGCCAGCAATAAAGTGTTTTGATAGGTTTGAAGCGACCATTCCATATCTCCATTGATGGATTGAAAAGTACCCAATTGAATGGCATACGAAACTTGTTTGGATGTGTTTTTTTGACTTTTTGCCCAAGCAATGGCTTCATTGGAAAAAAACATTCCCGGATCAGGTTTGTTTTCCTTATTCAAGAATTCTAAAATTTCTTCATATTTTAAACCTTTTTGATGCTCATTTTTGATATTGGATAAAACCGATGACAAGGAGTCTTTGAGTTCATCTTGTTTGGGTTTTTGAGCATAGACCATTTCCCATTGAAAAAAAAATGTAGCTAAAAGTAAGAAAATGAAGTTTTTAGTAATCATGGAATAAGATTGATGGGTCAAAGTTAGACATTGTTATGGATAATGAGTTTTGTTTTATGAGGTTTTACTGAAATAGTAAATGTGTGCTTCAATTTTATAAAACAGATATCCTATACAAACTGACCATTGCACCTTACTAGTTGATGAAAATAGTATTGGCATACATACTAATGATGCAATAATTTTCACAATTTGTATTTTCCAATAAAAAACAATTGGGATATTCAGGGTGAACCCAAGTTTCAATTATTTGAGGCTCATTGGAGTCAAAAGTGTATCGATCTGCGACTTTTTGTTGCATTTTAACAAAGCCTTTTTGTTTCAATTCAGTTTCCATTTGTAATACGTCAGACAAGTGGTTTATATATAATTCAACGGATAAAAATTCATCATTATTACTATGAACTACTTGAAGGAATTCATCATCTTTTGCATCATAAAAGGTGTAAATTCTTACTAATTCATCTTCACTTCTTACGATTTTGGAACCTTCGTCCAACAAAGTTTCATCGTCCAATGCACTTAAATACGCTATGTCATTTTGATTATTGGCCATTTGCAAAGTATATAAATCTTCATGATCAAAGTCAAAAAAAGCGGTCATTACTCCATTTTCATCCCAATTCTTGTTTAGTCCGGTAGAATTTCCATAAGAATCATAAAAATTTTCAAATTGACGTTTCCCATTTTGATAAAAACCCACCGTTTTCCCTTTCCATTTTGAATTACTATCATCAGCTACATCGATACTGATGGCTTCGCCTTCAAATTGTAATTCGCCGGTAATGTAATAATCTTTGACCATGCCAATCGGTTTATTGTAAGCATCAAAAGTGACGATTCTATAATATTCTGCTTCGCTTTTGTCGCATACACCCCAAAAAAGGTCATAGTAAATTACTTCTTTTTTTTGAGCAAATAATACAATACTTTGGAGTAATAATAAAAGTAAAAATAGGTTTGATTTTTTCATTGGTAAAATTTGATATTATTTAACATGTAAAAGATTTTAATTTGAAATGTTTTAAATTAATTTAAAATCATTAATCAACTATTTGTCCTTTTGAATTGATAATGAATTCTTTCTCCTCTTTTTTTACTTTAAAATTACCATCTCTAATATATGTGGTTTTGATACTTTCATATTGAAATGGGATTATAGTTTTGCCTGTAACATCTATAACTCCCCATTTATTGTTTAATTCAACAGGGCATAATCCATTCATAAAATAATAATCAGAATTGTCGTATATACTGTTTATTACAATTTTCAAATCGGTATTTATAAATCCATATTTTCCATCTTCATTTGTAAACCGCCAGAGTACTACGTTTTCATTCTCCATTGGAGGAAATATACTGATAAAAGTTGTTGTCTTTATAATTTGATTTTTAGAATCTATAAAGTTGAATAAGTCATTATTGCCATAGGGTATTGCCGCATAAATATTTGAATCAAATCTCTTAATCATTTTGTAGGGTGGAGAAATGTCTTTCCCGTTTTTATCTATCAGCTCATAACTTCCTTTATATTGTACCACACATACACCAAAATCATCAAAAAAATCCGCCTCTTTATATTGTAAAGGAATTACTTCCTTTCCTTGTTCATCTATAAAACCAATTCCATTATTGTTTGAAATCCAAGCTCTTTCGTTACTAAAGTTATGTGCATATGTATATTTAAAAGGGACAATTTCTTTTCCAAATGCATCAATAAAACCCCATAATTCACCTTTTCTTACAGGTGCTAATTTTTGGTCATAAAAATATTTTATTTCATCAAACTGAATTTTTGAAAGTTCTTTTCCTTGAAAATTTATCAATCCAATTTTTTTATCAATTGTTACCCAAATTATTGAATGATTTAATTCTGGAGTAAAACTGTCATAAATTAATTTGGTTAGTTCATTTCCTTTTTTGTCAATAATTCCGGACTTTTTGTTGATAGTTACAGCAGCTATATTATCAATAAAATCTGAAACCGCATCATATTTTGCGGCTATTACGATTTTTCCAGTTGCATCTTTGTAACCAAATTTACTATTTACTTCAAATGCTGTTAAAGTTTGTGAATTAGCAACTAATGCATAAGAGCAACTTAATAAAATGAGTAAAATTATTTTTTTCATAATTTTAATTTTAGATTGTTTGAATTTTTTTAAATATAGAATTAAATATAGAAATTGAAAGAAATTGGAAGTTGATGCTATTTTTTATTGATTGGTCAACAATTAAATTATTTACATTTTAATTTAACAATGATTTTCATCAAACCTTCTCTGTTTTTGGCTTCGTGGTAAAATTTGGGTAATTTTTCCAAAAGTGTAAAATGAGTTCGGTCTTTGTGTTCCCGAATAGTGGCTGAAATATAACGTTCTAAATACGCCATATGTTTATCATTGTACACCCAAAAAACCTCATTCTTAAACGGTATTTGTAACCAAAGTTCTGCTTGAAAATATTGATTTGCAGGCATCTCTATGGTGGCATTTTTGTCTATGGCAGCTGCTGTTTCTTTATTGAGACCACAATGTGTGCAAAACATACGAGCCGTTTTAGTTTCATCATTTACCGTTGCCATTGCTTTTTTGGAGCAAGACGGACATACTATCCAAACTTCCTGGTAGAAATTGGAAAGGAGTAGGTTTTCGTCTTGGAAGTGGCTTGGATTTGGCATACTTTAGAATGTTTTTTTATACAATGAGGATATCATTTATAAAGAATAAATTAATATAAACTGTATTTGAGTTTTTATCCTCCTATTATAAAGTTAAAAGATATATTGGAATTTCCAGTACCATAGGTAATGTAAATAATCTCAATTTTTAGATTTTTTTTAGGGTCTGAAATTTCAATAGTTTGGTAATCTTTATCATCATTGATATAATACTCATAATACTCTTTTGAAATATTCTTTTTTATATCTGTAAAAAAATTTGAAAAATAGAGATTACAATCAGATTTACCCTTTTTATCTTCAATTACCATTATTTCGAATCTAGTAATAATACTGTTAGTAAAAGTAATATTATTAATACCCATTTTATCATTTTGCCTCCAATACATTACAGTGTTTTCAGCAAATCTAGTACTTCTAATAGGTTTAATAATATTTTCTGCATCTGGATTGTAATTTATAAATTCTTTTTCAGTTAAACCATGTTTAAATTTAAATACTTGACAAATACTATCAATATATATTGATGCCGATTTATATTTCAAATTGTCCTCTCTCTCTTTAGCTTTTCGTTCATCCAAAGAATTACTTGTTTTAAAATCCCCACTTAACATATTTATAAAAAGACTTGTTGTTTCGCTACTAAGTACTTCTATATTTTTTGTAATTACTTTTTGATTATAAGTAAAGGTTATAGAATAGTTGCCTTCTGGTATTTCATCAGCTTGCCATTTGTCTTTGGTTTTCTCACTTTTATTAATTCCCTCTATATCTGGAATTGTAATTTTAATTTCTATAGGAACAGATTGAATGACTAGTTTTCCGGTTTTAATTATTGCTTTTTTACCCGTTTCTTCAGTATTTCCTTCCTCTGATACATATACTTTGTGTTTAGCAAAAGGTTTTACAATATACGCCAATACTTCATCAGGCTTAACGGTAATAGTTTCTTCAAAAGGAGTAAAACCTTCTTTTACTATTTTGATTAGGTTTTTACCAGGAGTTACATTTTCTATAATCAACCCGCCTAGATCAGCTGTAGTTTTTCCAATGAATTTACTGTTTAAATAGACCGAAAGATCGGGTTCACCTTTTACCTCAATATAAGATTGTCCCAAAAGTATTGTACTGTTAAGCATTAATAACGCAAAGAAAAATATGTTTTTCATAAAGGTTTATTTTATTTAAAAAAAGTTGTTCTAATTTTTTCAGTAATATTAGATTCATTTTTAAAATGCCAATCTACAAATTCAATTCGTACTACTTTCGCTTCTCCTGATATAACAGCATCATGTGGAATAGCAGTAGTATTTGGATTACTTATACTTGTAGAACAATTTAAAAAACTGCCGTTTTGAGAACTCAACTGTATAGAACCCGTTTTGTATTCCAAGCCCTGATAACTCCATATAGCAACAATATTTACTGAACTCAATATTAAATTATCACAGAGATTGTCCAATTGAGTGCAACTGTAATATTTGCCTTTTTCTCTGGAAGGACTAAAATAATATCCTTTTGAAGTATTGGGTTTTATTGCGTGAATTTGTATTAAATAAGATGTTTTATACATCATTTGCAAACCAATTGTAACATCGAAATCTACATTAAAAGCATATTGATATCCAGAGTTTAAATTTTCAGGGTTTGCATTTATTGTTTGACTTATCTCATTTGTTGCTTCTGATTCTCCTTTAGAATTTTTAATTTTTTGGGCGTTTGCCGTGTAAATGGTTGCCATTAACAAGCAGATGGTGAGTAGTTTTCTCATTTTTTTTAAATATTCCTTGATTAGTAGTTGTATAACTTAGTTAATGAAAGTTGTATTACAAATAATTGATTTTCCATATTTTTTATCATTTTTTATTCTACAGTTTCAAATATCATAATCTCATCAGTATCAATTTTGGCATTTCCATTATAATCCCATTCCATATATAGTTTTTTTTCAGTTAATTTTGTGATTTTAATTTTATTCAAAAGGACTTGAATTGCTTTGAAATTTTCATCGTCTTTTTTGGATTCAACATTGTTCTTTGTATTTTGGTCTAAAACAAATAATCGGCCACAAACTATTTTTAAACTTATTAAGTTATCGCTATCAAAGAAGAACCCACATTGCGCTTGTCTAAGTTTAACATGCATTAAGCTATTTTTAAATTCTTCTTGCTCG
>JAABRF010000013.1 GCA_011391075.1 Flavobacteriia bacterium
CAAGGAAACCTGATAAAAAACAGTTTTCAAGCATTTTTCTTACGAAAACGTTTGATTTTTTAATAAATATGTAATTTCACTCCTTACAAAGGGACTGATTTTTAACTTTTGTTAATTTATGCCTTTAACATCATTTCACAAACACCTTGAAATTCAAATTATAACTCATTTTTCACCTTCTGTTTACTTGTGCTTAACAATAGAATATTTACTTAGCCACATTTAATCTTTAGCATGGGTACAAATTCAAAAATCAATGGTTTTCACGCTTTGAAGAGAAATGTGGATTTAGTGGTTATCTCAGATGTGCATTTAGGGACATACGGGTGTAAGGCTTCCGAACTTTTACAATACATGAAAAGTATTCAACCAAAGGAAGTAATACTCAACGGTGATATTTTGGATATATGGCAATTCAGCAAAAATTATTGGCCCAAATCACATATGAAAGTAGTCAAACAAATCATGAGTTGGGTGCAAAAAGGAGTTGAAGTACACTACATCACCGGTAATCACGATGAAATGTTGCGCAAGTTTGAAGGATTTAATTTGGGTTCGTTTTCAATAAAAAACAAATTACTTTTAGAATTGGGAGAACAAAAAGCTTGGATATTCCACGGCGATGTTTTTGATGTAACCATGCAACATTCCAAATGGTTGGCTCGGTTGGGAGGTGTAGGTTATGACATTCTGATCCATTTCAACAGTTTCATCAATAAGATTAGTATGAAAATGGGGAAAGGTAGAATATCCTTGTCAAAAAAAATTAAAAACAAGGTCAAATTAGCTGTTAAATTCATCAACAATTTTGAGAAAGTAGCGACAGATATTGCCATCAGTAATCAATACGATTATGTCATTTGTGGGCACATTCACCAGCCGGAAATAAAGGAATATGCCAATGAAAACGGCAAAGTGATGTATTTAAACTCGGGAGATTGGGTTGAAAACATGACCGCTTTGGAGTATCACAATGGGAAATGGGAAATTTACACCTATAACGAAAACGAATTTGAAAGCATTTCTCTCGATGATTACGATATTGTTGAGAAGAGTTCAAAAGAAATCTTCAATGACATGCTTGCCACCTTTAATCACCCCTAAACCTTTATAAAATGAAAATTCTCTACGCCATTCAGGGAACCGGCAACGGTCATCTCACCCGATCCATAGAAATCGTTCCGGCTTTGATGAATAGGGCTGAAGTGGATGTATTAATCAGTGGCATACAGGGTGATGTCGAGTTACCTTTTCCGGTTAAATATCGTTACAAAGGTTTGAGTTTCATCTTTGGGAAAAATGGCGGTATTGATTATTGGAAAACCATCAGAAAAATCAATATTTTCAGATTACTTAAGGAAATCAAAACTTGTCCAGTTAAAAAATACGATTTGATTATCAATGATTTCGAACCCATTTCGGCTTGGGCTGCCAAGATGCAAAATGTCAATTGTATTTCAATGAGTCATCAGAGTGCATTGCTTTCCCCAAAAGTTCCTATGCCAGTTCATCGAGATGCTTTGAGCATGTTAATTCTAAAATATTATGCCCCTTCCATTCAAAAGTTTGGATTTCATTTCAAAGCTTATGATACCGGTATTTTTCTACCCGTCATCAGACAAAACATCCGAATGGCCAAGCGCAAACAAAAAGATTTTTACACGGTTTATTTACCGGCTTATGCCGATGAAAAAATTATTCAGGTATTGTCAAAAATTGAAAATGCCGAATGGCAAATCTTTTCAAAACATCTCGAGCAACCTTATATCTATAAAAACTTTTCGGTCAAACCGATTGAAACCAAATCCTTTGAAAAGAGTATCACTCGATGTAAAGGCATCTTGTGTGGTGCCGGTTTTGAAACACCTGCCGAAGCATTGTATTTGAAGAAAAAATTGTTGGTTATACCTATGAAAGGTCAATACGAGCAACACATCAATGCTGCAGGACTAGCCGATTTGGGTGTACCGGTTATACAAAAATTGGAACTCAATCAAATTGATTCCATCCAAAAATGGGTAGATTCTGATACCGTTATCCACTTATCTATTCCCGACAAAACACAAGATATAATAGATCATGTTTTATCCAAGTATATCGTAGCTTTGGAATACAGCAATCAATGGATTAGAGAATTTTAAACAAAAAAAATCTGAAAACACATTTATTTATCAAAATATTAGATAAAAAACAATGTTTTCAGATTATTCCAAAAACTATAAAGACTTCGTTTATTCTTTAATCAGTTTTTGCGTATATCCTTCTTCCGATTGGATGAAATAAATACCGGAAACCAATTCGGTAATATCAATAGAATTGACATTTTCTTTAGAAATTACTTTTTTACCTGTTAAATCGTAAACAGAAATGCTCATTATTTTGCTAAAATTAACTAGGGATTTTGAAGGATTTGGATACATTTCAAAAGAACTTTCAATCAATTCTTCATTTCCTGCCACGTAGTTTTCAATAAATTTCACATTATCAAATCTCCAAGTTCCACCAGTACCATAAGTACCAGTTCCTACACCTGCATTAGGTGTATATTTAGCTTCAGCATTTGATCTCATATATGCTGCATTAGCACTATAACTAGAGGTTGCATTTTCATTAAAATCATTTGGTGAATAAATTGAAACCACTCTAAATTTGAAATTTGCATTATTATCACAGGCAGAGCAAGCTGTTAAATCTACATTAAATGAGTAAAAAGTATCGTGAGGAGAAAGACCTCCATTGTTATTACCATAGACAACCCAATCAGTACCATTAGTTGAATACTCAAATTGTGCCCATCTGGATGCAGTTCCAGAAGAACGATGATCAAATGTAAGCCCAATATCTGTTTTACCTACTGTACTAACGGCAAATTCTATACCCGCAGTTCCTGATCCAGTTGATTGATCGGGATATGTTGAAGTATTGTAACCCTTTCCTGTACTTGGATTCCCTCCTGCATAAGTTGCTGTTGTACCTCCAATTAATGTTACAATTCCACTTCCTGTGATTGGAGTTGTGTTCTGTGCATCAAAATTCCATTCAGTAAAAATGGTTTGTGCATCAATAGTTAAATAACCCGAAAGGATTATCAAAATCATTGTGTAAATTTTTCTCATAAGTTTCTATTTTGAATTAATGTTTATTTTTTTGTTGAAAAAATATTTTTTTTCAACAGTCAAAATTAACTCCTTCGAAACAAAACAACATTATCTATAGGTTAACTTATAAGGTTCCTTGAATTATTTTAGCAAAATCTTCAGCAACAAGGGCTGCGCCACCTATCAATCCACCATCCACATCGGGTTGAGAGAAAATTTCGGCTGCATTGGATGCTTTGACACTGCCTCCATATAATATTGAAACAGAGTCAGCTACTTCGGCACCATATTGAGCACTGATGACCGTTCTGATAAAAGCATGCATTTCTTGCGCTTGTTCGGGTGAAGCTGTTTCACCTGTTCCAATTGCCCAAACCGGTTCGTAGGCCAAAACAATGGATTTCCAATCATTGGCACTCAAGTGAAACAATCCGTTTTTCAATTGGCTTTCCACTACTTTAAAATGATTACCAGATTTTCTATCTTCCAGCACTTCGCCAAAACAGAAAATAGCCTCCATATTATTATTGAGAATGGTGAGCATTTTGGCTGCTAAAGCTTCATCGGTTTCATTAAAATACTGACGTCTTTCAGAATGACCCAAAATCACAGTCTTGATACCGATACTCAACAACATCTCGGCGGAGATTTCGCCGGTAAAAGCACCATTTTTAGCTTGATGCATATTTTGAGCTGCCACTTCAATTCTGTGATCCAATTTGGTATGATGATAGACAGGATAAAGATTGGTATAGGTTGGAGCAATGATTACTCTGGTATGTGGAGTTTCCATTTTTTCAACAAACATAGAGATTTCTTGGGCTAAAGTTTGAGAAGCTCTCACATCGAGATTCATTTTCCAGTTTCCGGCTACTATTTTGGTTCGCATATTTAAAGTTTCAAGTTTAACGTTTATTGTTTCTAGTTATATTATAGATTAAATAATTTGACAAAACTAATCATTTTTGAATTGTAATATGAGTAGATGTATCAATAAAAGGATAAATTTCATTGACATCGGCATTTTTTAATGAAATGCATCCCAAAGTCCAATTGATTCTTTTGTCGATTGCAAAATCACTTCCTTCTGGAACACCGTGAATTCCAATTTCCCCACCGATTTTAGCATTTGAAGGAATCAAACCTTCTTTTTTGGCTTGACTGTGCTTCTTCCACGAATCTTGGGTTGGATAATTGAGCCAAATAAATTTGCTCCAAGATTTGTGTGGATACTTAGAATTAATTTTAAATACCCCTTCTGGTGTACATTGGTCGCCTTGTCTTAATTTATCTTCTATTGGATTACCTCCAAAAACTACAGCATACGTTTTCACCAAGGTATCAGCTGCAAAAATTTGTAAGGTATAATCACTTTTATCTATCAAAACAGCAATAGGTGTACCTTTGGGAATTAATGAAGCCAATTCGGGACTTTGGTCCTGAAGTTCACTTCGCAATAAATTGACTGCAATAAAGCGTTTAGATAAATTAAATTTTGCAAATACAATTCCACCCAATGCCAAAATTAGGATTATCGGAACAAGAATGCGAAGTGATTTTGATTTCATATTTCAAAACGTAAAGATGCGAAAATTATTAAAAAATGTCATGCCTTGGATAGGTTAAGGTTTCCAATAATTAATAACTTTGAATTGTTTTGAAAATTATATCATTTGATTATTAAAATTCCATTTCCTCGAAACCGGACTAAATATTATTCATTTTCTTTGAAATCCTTTTCCTAAATTTGCAATATGAATAAAGCACAACTCATCCAACAAATTAAATCCAAAAGATCTTTCCTATGCATAGGTTTGGATGTGGATTTAGAAAAAATCCCTTCTCATTTGCTTCAAATGGAAGATCCTATTTTTGAGTTTAACAAACAAATTATCGAGGCTACACACCACTTAGCGGTTGCATACAAACCCAATACTGCTTTTTACGAAGCTTATGGTTTAAAAGGTTGGATGGCTTTGGAAAAAACCATAGTTTATTTAAATCAAAATCATCCCGAAATTTTCACCATTGCCGATGCCAAACGCGGTGATATTGGGAATACTTCTACCCGATATGCCAAAGCTTTTTTTGAACAAATGTCGTTTGATGCTATTACGGTGGCACCTTACATGGGAAGAGATTCGATTGAACCTTTTTTGGAGTTTTCGGAAAAGTTTACCATTTTGCTGGCGTTGACTTCCAATCCCGGATCAGGTGATTTTCAAATGCTCAAAACAGGACACAAAAAACCCGTTTTTGAACGTATTTTACAAAAAGCTTTGACCTACAAAAATGCCGAACAATTGATGTTTGTCATCGGTGCAACGCAACCCGAATCTTTTAAAAGAGTACGCGAAATAGTACCCAATCACTTTTTACTCGTTCCCGGTGTAGGTGCACAAGGCGGTAGTTTGGAAGCGGTTTGCCAATACGGACTGAATGCAGAAGTTGGCTTACTCATCAATTCTTCTCGTGATATTATTTATGCGGGAAATGATATAAATTTTGCCCAAAAAGCTTCTGAAAAAGCTTTGGAAATACAACAAAAAATGGAAATTTTAATGGCTCATCTGTAGTTCAAATCCACTCGATTTAAAGAGATATATGATTTATAAAGATAGCTTAGACCGAACCGTTCAAATAGAAAAATTGCCCCAAAGAATTATTTCATTGGTTCCTTCATTGACCGAATTACTTCATGATTTGGGTTTGGAGAAACGCATTGTCGGTATCACTAAATATTGTGTACATCCCTACCATTATCAATCGGTGAAAACAAAAGTTGGAGGCACTAAAAAAGTAAAATTTGAGGTTATACAAGATTTACAACCCGATTTTATTTTGTGCAGCAAAGAGGAAAACACTCCTGAAATGGTTTCAGTTTTGGAAAAAATAGCGCCTGTTTTTGTAAGTGATGTCAGTAGTTTTCAGGAAGCATTGGAATTAATTGAAAAGTTGGGTGAAATATTGGGTAAACGCACCGAAGCTCAACAATTATTGGCAAAAATCCAATTGAAATACCAAAATTTTAAAGCCTATTTATCCCAAAAAAGACCTATCAAATCAGCCTATTTCATTTGGAAAGATCCATGGATGGTTGCCGGAAATGGAACTTTTATACACGACATGATGTCTATCAATCGATTGGAAAATGTATTTGCTTCCAAAGATCGTTACCCTGAAATCAGTATCAAGCATCTCAAACTACAAGGAAATCCTGAACTCTTGCTTTTCAGTAGCGAACCCTATCAGTTCTCTGAAAATGATGCTTATGAAGTCTTACATGAAAACGAAAAAATGTTGACCATTATGGTGGATGGCACTTATTTTTCATGGTATGGCTCCCGATTGTTAAAAGCTTTTGATTACTTCAAAACCTTACAGGAAAAAATCGAAATCTACGAACATTCATAAGCTATAGGCAGACAATAATCATCTCCCCTAATCCTGTAACGCAAATACCTTTTTCAATAAATCGGTACTACGACTTCCTATATCCGTCCTGATTTTATTTTCTTCAACTGCTACCATTTTATAAACACTTTTAAGAGATTCATCGGTAACATATCCGGTCAAATCGGGGTTTACTTTGTTTACCAAAGGAATTTTATTGTATTTGGTTATGATGTCGTTCCACACTTTGTCGGCTCCCACTTTTTGAAAAGAATTTTGAATAATCGGTTGGAATTTAGCTCTCAAAGCTTCTGAAGTAGTGCGTTGCAAATATTGGGTAGCGGCATCGTTGTTTCCCATCAGAATATTTTTGGCATCTGTAAATGTCATGTTCATGATGGCTTCTTTAAATATGGGAATGGCTTCACTAACGGCATCTTCGGCCGCTCTATTGAGCATTTTGAGTCCTTCATCTGCCAAAGCATCCAATCCGATATCTCTCAACGTTTTGTCTACTTTCTGCAATTCCTGAGGATATAAAATCTTGACCATTTCGTTTTTGAAAAAACCGTCTTTGATGGCTAAAGTCGTTACTTGATTGACAATACCATTGGTCAATGCCTCTTTGAGTCCCTGACCTATTTGCTCTTGAGTTAAAATATTGGAATTGGCTACTTCATCGAGTACTTGTTGCATTTCGGCACAAGCAGCAAAATTGAAAACTAAGACAAATACGAGAGCTTTTTTAATCATGATGGATTGTTTTTGGGTTTATTTTTAATGAATTTTTGGGTTTTAATATCAAAACCATACGGGCAATGTTTGCATCCATTTTTACAGCAATACCCTCTTTTCAAATGGTATTTTTCGGTAAAAACCCGAAAACCTTGCTCGTTGTAGTAGAAATCTTCTGGGTCTGGATTTTGATTAAATTTCATTCTGATTTATTCTCAAAATAGGTTAATGATAAGTTAATGACCGAAATTTCAATAGGTTAATAAATTAAAGTTATAATTTTACAAAATGTTTAAAAAATCAAAAATATTAATAATTATTTCTGTTGTAACGTTGGTGTTGCTTACCATATTACATGGAAAATTGATTTACAATACCTATCAATTAAAAGAAAAATTATATTTATTAAATGCCAAATCTGAAATTACAAAAATATACAATTCAAAAGAAATAGACGATTTATTATGTGAAATTAGAAATGAGGTTTTAAAACAATCAAATCAATTAGTTGACAGTAATTATGATCAAAAAACAGTTCTTTTAAATATTAAAAAGAAATCGGATTCCATTAATTTAATTTTCAATCCAAAAATGGAATCAAAATTAAAAGAAAGGAATTTAAATTTTATTATATCCATTGATCTGACAGAATTTGAAATTTCAGACACAAGTAAAACGATTGCAAAGCTAATAGAAAAAGGAAAAGATAATCCTATTTTTATATTGGGAAGAAAAATTAAAGCCAATGAAGAAATCAAAATTAATGAAATAACTTGGCAAAAAGAACTGAAACCATTTGATCCATCACAGCATTATTTAACATTAAAAAACAGAATTGTTATAAAATTCAACAATTGGAACATGTTGATTTTCAGAGATATGTTTTTTTTATTATTCAGTTCATTTATTCTTTATGCGATTGTAATCGGATTGTTGTATTTCTCCATTTTCAATTTATATAAAAACAAACGCCTAGCCGATATCAAGACTGATTTTATAAACAACATCACTCATGAACTTAAAACGCCTTTAACAACTTTATCGATTACGACAAAAACATTAAACAAACAATTGGAGTTGGGATATATTTCGGAGCCAATAGAAACATTACAAATTATTGATAGACAAAACGAAAGGTTACAAAAATTAATCGATCAAGTGTTGCAAAATAGTTTAGGATTCAACGATTTAAAAATTTCATTGGATGATATCAACGTACAGAGCTTTCTCAAACATTTGATTAGTGATTTTAAAATAACATTAAATCCGAATCAAACTATTGATTTGACTTTTTTCTCTGATAATCAATATCTTTTGGCAGATAGATTTTTATTGACAACTGCTTTGACCAATATACTCGATAATGCAGCTAAATTTGGAAGTACAAGAATTGATGTTAAATATGATTTCATTAAGAACAAGGGACATTATATTTCCATTTCTGATAATGGTATTGGTATAGATCAGCAAGATATAAAATATGTTTTTGAAAAATTTTTTAGAGTAAGTGAAAACAACAAACACAATTACAAAGGATTAGGTTTGGGTTTGTACTTTGCAAAGCAAATTGTTTTGGCACATCAAGGTAATATTAAAGTTGATAGTAAAAAAGGAAAAGGAACTAATTTTACCATATTCATCCCATAATGAAAGATTTCTCCTATCAAAATATTGAATTATTAATTGTCGAAGATGATTACGATTTGGGTGTTACCCTAAAGAATTATTTAGAATTAAATAAGTTCAAAGTAATATGGGAAAAAAATGGGGTTGACGCATTAGACATAATTAAAAAACAAAATTTCGACTTGATGATTTTAGATGTCATGATGCCAAAAATGGATGGATTTACTTTAGCAGAACAAATACTGGAAGTTAAGCCGGAAAGTAGTTTTTTATTTTTAACGGCAAGGACATCAAAAGAAGACAAAATAAAAGGTTTAAAACTGGGTGCAGACGATTATATCACCAAGCCTTTTGATGTAGATGAGTTTATATTGAGAATATACAACATTATAAAAAGAACTAAAAATCAATTCGACCTACATTCAAATCTATTCAACATAAACGATTTAAAAATTGGTTCATACATTTTATACCCGTCAAAATACGAATTAAACTTTGGGCAACAAACACAAAAACTAACTGAAAAAGAAATTGTTTTATTACTTTATTTATTTGAAAACAAAAACATCATGATTAAAAGAGAAGTTTTATTGAAACATTTATGGGGAAATGATGATTTTTTTACCGGAAGAAGTATGGATGTTTTTATCAGTAGATTAAGAAAATATCTATCACAAGATGAAAATATAGACATTAAAAGTTATCGTGGAATAGGATTAGAATTCAATATTAAATAAATCAATTTTAATTATACATAAAATTTTAAAAATCATTATATAATATCATCAAAAATCTACCGATTCCTATCGGGACACAATAATTCAATAATTCAATAATTCAATAATTCAATAATCTATTAAATATGAATAAAATTTACATTTTAACTATTACTTTTTTTATTACACTTTTAACAAGTGCCCAAGTGTACTATGGTACAAATATTATGAGTGATAATGGCTCTGGAATTCTGCTATCATATAATTCAGCAAAAGATTCACAGGGAAATTTATATACTGTTGGATTATTTCAAACTTCCATCACAGTAGGAACTACAACTGTCACCTCCAATGGAGGTAGTGCAGACGGTTTTATTAGCAAACACAATTTGAATGGAGATCCTATTTGGGTAAAAAGCATCGGAGGAAATGCAGATGATGTTATAGCTAACATCGCTATAGACTCCAATGACAATATTTACCTAACCGGTTATTTTCAAGGAGCTGGTCCAAACGCATGCGATGTCGATCCAGGGCCAGATGTTTATCCATTATCTCAATTATCAACCATTTTAAGTAGAGATTGTTTTATCATCAAATTGGATGAAAATGCTGATTTTGTTTGGGCAAAACAAGTTAGTAATACATCTGCAGGTGCAGCCAATGAGGATTCAAGTTCCATAGAAGTTGATTCGATGGGCAATGTATATGTTGGAGGAGCTTTTCATTCTGCAGACTTCAATCCTAGTCCAACAGAAACCTTCCTATTAAACTCAGCTGACGGTGGTTACACTCAAGATGGTTTTATTTTAAAACTTGACTCAAATGGAAATTTTGTATGGGTAAAGACTTTGAGTGATAACGGTGGACATTGTAAAGTAAACGATCTAAAAATCGACTCGGATGGAGCAATATTGGCGGGAGGAATCTTTCAAAATACTGTAGATTTAAATCCTTCAACAGTAGATACGGCCAATTTCACTTCAAATGGATCATGGGATTCATTTATATTAAAAACGGATCAAAATGGAAATTATTTGTGGGGTAATTCTTTTGGAGGAACAGGTCTTGAATCAGTTAAAAAACTAAGCATCATTGATACTAATGTTTACATCAACGGCGGATTTTCAGGAAATGTAGATTTCAATCCGACGACTTCTCAAAACAATTTCACTTCATTGGGTACTTATGATGGTTACTTAACAAAATTTGACAACAATGGTAATTATGTATCTACCATTACTATTGGTGGAAATGGTACTGAAATAGAAGAGATATTTCAAATTATAAAAATCCCCAATAACAATTATTTAATCAGTGGGAATTTTGAAGGACAAGCTGATTTTGATTTTTCAGGTAATACCGTTTCTAGTTCATCCAATGGTAATACAGATAATTATATAGTAGAATTAGATATTAATAACAATTATATCACACATTATACAATTGGTGGTAATATGAAAGAATCATACCCTCTAGCACATTTAATAAATGACAAACTTTTTATAATAGGAGGGTTTAGAAGTGCAAACATGGATACCAATCCATTTGAAGGTACGGACACTTATTCTTCATTAAATTCTACATTTTACAACATGTATATGTCCATCGTCAGTTGGCCAACACTAGACACACCAGCTTATGCTACGTCTGAATTAATAGTATATCCAAACCCAACATCAGATTATCTAGATATTTCATTTGGAAATCCTCTCACTGAATTTCAAATTTTTAATATTTATGGTAAGTTGATTCTTAATGGAACAATTGAAAACAATCAAATTAACGTCAGCAATATTTCAAACGGTTTGTATGTTCTGTTATTAAAAAATAATGACTCAAACCAGTTTTTTAAATTTGAAAAAATTAACTAATTTTAATCTTAACTAAAAATGAAAAAATTTTACTTTTTTTTCTTCTTAGGGCTGTTGAACTTTCTACTATCCAATGCCCAAACTATTTTTAATGAAAATTTTGACTCTACACCTGTAGGTACAGGAACTGCACACAATGCTCCTACCGGTTGGACATTATCCTATATTGGGACACATGCAAGTTCCTATGCTTATGTTAATGCATATTCCCCTGCTGCATCTGTTCCAAGCGCTCCCAATGTTTATAGGATGAATACTTATAAAACTAGTTCAAGTCCTGTAACATATGCTAAAGTGTATGCAACTACTCCATCACTGACGGGACTTTCAGGTTTAACCAATCCTCGAATCAGAGTTACGGCTAGAGGAAGCTCTACCAGTACTACGGTTAATCCCACAATGGTGATAGGTTATATGACAAACCCTACAGACCCGACTACATTTATTGAGATTCAACAAGTATTATTACTTACTACAAACTTTGTCGAAGTGCTTGTCCCAATTCCAAATTCAATTCCCAATTTATCATTTAGAGTGGATGGAATAGCAACAAGTGTAGGAATATTTTTTGATGATTTAATTGTTGAGGAAACACCAACAAATGAATTAGACCTAGTAATTTTCAACAATATAACTGCACACAACGCAGTGGTTAAAAGCATTGAACCCTGTGAGACATTTTTTGCGACTACAGATATTTATGAATCAGGTGTAACTGATATGGTAGGTCAAGGTACAGGTACTCAAGTTTGGATAGGTAAAAGCCAAACAGATTCTGACCCAGCTACTTGGCCGGAATCTAATTGGGCTTTGGCAACCTATCTTTCCGACAACAACAGTAACGACACTTACAAATTGGATTATCCTACTCAAAGCATTGGTAATTACTATTTTGCTACAAGAGCCAGAATAAACTTCGGGCCTTTTAAATACGGTGCAATCAATGGTTTTTGGAATGGAAGTACCAATATAAATTATAGTCTAAGTGTAAATGCAGTTCTTCCAATTTTAGCAGAGGCTTCATCCCCAAATATTTGTCAAGGCGATACAACTGATTTGACTGCATCATCAGACAATCTCAATTACACCTATTCTTGGAATAATAATGCTGGAGTAGGAACTACCGTTACAGTGAATCCCAATCAAACTACAACATACACGGTTACAGGTACCAATACTATTACGGGTTGTACCAATACGGCAAGTGTAACTGTTGTAGTTAATGAAAAACCATCAGACCTAACATTAAGTACAAATCCTGAAACAACTTGTAGTGGCTCTATTTCTACACTAACTGCAACAGGTGGTAGTTATTTTGTTCCTATTTTCCAAGAAAGTTTTAATGGAACAACCCATTCTTTCAGTACAGTAAATAACACTTCAAACACTGGAGTTGGTTTTGAATGGATTTTAGAACCCAATGCCTATATTATAAGTGGAACACCTGAAATTACATATACTACAACTGATGGAAATGGCTTTATTTTATGTCAAGCTGGAAGTGCAGGATCAGCAACGGTTAATACTGAATTGGTTTCACCATCATTTGATTTATCTAATGCTTTGGAAGCTAGAATGGATTACGATAAACACTTATATATTACATATTTAGGAAATGGAACTACTCAAATTTATTCATTCAATATTTTAGTTAGTATTGATGGTGGTACAAATTGGACGAATGTATATACTTATGCCACAAGTGACGCTAGTTCAAGTCTATCCAATGCAGTATTGACTCCTGGATCAGTAAATTTGGATACTTTCGTTGGAAATAGTGATGTCAAAGTAAAATTTAAATTGTACAAGTTAGGTTCTGCAGGAAGAAATTGGGCAATAGATAATGTAAAAATTATGGCTAAAATCGCTCAACCACCTGTTTGGTCTCCTGTGACCAATTTATTTAACGACGAAGCAGCTACAATTCCTTATGATGGTTCTCCAATTTCTACAGTTTATGCATTAGTCAATACTAACACAACTTATACTGCAACAGTTACCACGCCTTCTAATTGTAGTAATACTTCCGACGTAGTTGTTAATGTAACAGAAGTTGAAGCGCCTACAGGATCTGCTACACAATACATTTGTTCAACTTCACCATTTAACACATTATCTGATTTGAATGTTACAGTTACAGCAACCGAAGTGTGGTATGATGCTGTTACTGCTGGAAATTTATTACCAAGCACTACAGTTATGCTTGCCGGAACTACCTATTATGTAGCTAATCAAGACTTAGGTTGCGAAAGTATTCGAGTAGCAGTAACTGTTTCTGAAGATTGTTCATTAAGTGTTGATAATCAATCCGCTCAAAACTTTAAAGTATTTCCAAATCCGACAAGTGATTTTATTACTTTGAAATCTGACGAATTAATTGATAATGTCGAAGTAATTAATTATTTAGGACAAAAGGTATTTAACTTTACACAAATGGAAGAGTTGAAATTTGACATGAGTTTTTTACCTAGTGGAACCTATTTATTAAAAGTTAGTTTTATGAATGGAAGTAAAAGTTCAGCTATTTTTATTAAAAAGTAAAATTATTTTTGAATAAGTCCTAGAAACCTGCTAAATAAAAATTTAGCAGGTTTTTTTTTAACTTAGATTAACAATTATTTCTCATACATTTGCGTTTTAATACATGTTTGATAGTGACTAAAATCCATATGGTAGACCTGCAAGGTCAATATGCCAAAATCCAAACCGAAATAGATCAAAAAATAGCTTCTATTTTACAATCTGCTGCCTTTATTAAAGGCAAAGACGTATCAGATTTTGAAGCAGAATTGGCTTCTTATTTAGGAGTCAAACACGTCATATCCTGTGCCAATGGTACAGATGCTTTGCAAATTGCCATGATGGGTTTGGAATTACAACCCGGAGATGAAGTTATTACTGTAGATTTTACTTTTGCTGCCACTGTTGAAGTGATTGCTTTGTTAGGTTTGAAACCTGTATTGGTGGATGTATATCCCGATACCATGACTATGAATTTGGAGCAATTAAAAGCAGCTATCACGCCTCAAACCAAGGCCATTGTTCCGGTACATCTTTTCGGGCAATGCGCTGATATGGAAGGCATCGTGCAAATTGCTCAAGAAAACAACCTATTGGTTATTGAAGATAATGCACAAGCTATCGGAGCCGATTTTACTTTTAAAAACGGTAAAACCCAAAAAGCCGGAACCATTGGTCATATAGGTACCACCTCATTTTTTCCTTCCAAAAATTTGGGCTGTTACGGCGATGGTGGTGCTTTATTTACCAATGACGATGTGCTAGCAGAAAAATTAAAAAGTATTGCCAATCATGGCATGTCAACCCGATATTACTACGATCGAATCGGAATCAACTCACGTCTCGACACTTTACAGGCAGGAATTCTGAGAATCAAATTACCGCATTTGGATACTTATGCAGCCGCTCGAAGAAAAGTAGCTGATTTTTATGATCAAGCCTTTGCAAATTGTGATCAAATCATCACGCCCAAAAGAGCCCATTTTTCCACTCATGTTTTTCACCAATATACCTTGCAATTGAAACAAGTGGATCGTTCGGCCTTGCAAAAACACTTAAACGAACGGGATATTCCCAATATGATATATTATCCGGTGCCTATTCATACACAAAAGGCTTATCAAAATTTTAAATTTGATAGCAATCAATTGGGTGTAACCAAACAATTGTGTGAAACCGTACTATCTTTACCCATTCATACTGAAATGGAGGAAGAACAAATGAAATACATTACTAAAACAGTTTTAGCCTTTTTTAATAAATAATAAAATGAATAACGGAAACACACATCACCAACCTCAAATATTAGTAACCGGAGGATTGGGTTTTATAGGCTCACATACTGTTGTTGAATTGCAAAATGAAGGATACGAAGTGTTCATCATCGACAATCTATCCAATTCAAACCTCGATGTTTTAAAGGGAATTTATAACATTACCGGTATCAAACCGAAATTCTTTCAATTTGATCTTTTGGACAAAGAAAAAACACATCAATTTTTCAACCAACACCGCATCAATGGCGTAATCCATTTTGCTGCTTCCAAAGCGGTAGGAGAAAGTGTTGAAAAACCTTTGAAATACTATGAAAACAACATAGGTTCATTGGTCAATGTGCTGCAAGGTATGTTGGATAATAATTGCAATCATTTTATTTTCAGTTCATCCTGTACCGTATACGGTCAAGCAGACACATTACCCATTACTGAAAGTGCGCCCTTGAAACCGGCAGAATCGCCCTATGGCAATACCAAAAAAATTAGTGAAGAAATCTTGTTGGATGCTACGCGTTCTTCCGAATTGAAAGCTATTGCTTTGCGTTATTTCAATCCGATAGGTGCACATCCTTCGGCAGAAATTGGAGAATTGCCTTTGGGTGTTCCCAATAATCTGATTCCTTATGTGACTCAAACGGCTGCCGGCATCAGAACCCAACTCTCTGTTTTTGGAAATGATTATCCTACACCCGATGGAACTGCCATTCGCGACTATATTCACGTGGTTGATTTGGCTAAAGCGCATATAGCTGCCCTGAAAAGACTCCTCAATCATGAAAACAAATCCCAATTGGAAATATTCAATGTGGGAACCGGCATGGGGAGTTCGGTATTGGAAGTGATTCAGGCTTTTGAAAAAGCAACTCATATGAAACTCAATTATCAATTGGTAGGACGTCGCGCCGGTGATATCACGGCTGCCTATGCAGATACCTCATTGGTACATAAAGAATTGGGTTGGAAAACCGAAAAATCATTGGAAGATGCACTTCTTGATGCTTGGAATTGGCAATTGAAACAAAAATAAGGTATATGAGTAAATACTGTAAGAAATCATGCAACAAAGAATGCTTGAAAACCTGTACCAAACTCATTAAGAAAATGGATAAAAAGAAGAAAAAAAACTAATCTTCATTCTCATTTTATTCCAATCCTTTCATAAGTAACAAAACTAAAATCGTAGGCATGTTTCTCATCTTTCGAATGAAACATGCGTGAAGTTTCTCTCCAAATTTTAAAATCTATTTCTGGGAAAAACACATCGGCTTTAAAGGTATGGTGCACAATGGTTAAATCTAATTTGTCAGCATAAGCCATGGCTTCTTCATAAATAATGCCTCCTCCAATAACAAATGGATTGGAGTCGGTTCGTTTGGCTATTTGCAGCGCTTTTTTTAATGAATCAACTACAACCACACAACTACATTCGTAATTTTTACTGCGAGTAATGACGATATTCGTGCGTTTGGGTAAGGCTTTTTTACCCATAGATTCAAAAGTTTTTCGTCCCATAATCACATGATGTCCCGTGGTGACTTCCTTAAATCGTTTGAAATCATCAGGTAAATGCCATAGGAGTTGGTTGTCCTTCCCCAAGGCTAAGTTTTCTGATATGGCGGCTATGATGGTCAAGAGAAGAAATTAGAAATTAGAAGTTAGAAATTAGAAATTAAAAGTAACCTACATTATAAACTTTCCCTATTCCTTTCGGGACACATTGGCACATTGACACATCAGCACATTGACACATCAGCACATTGACACATTAGCACATTAACACATTAGTTAATCAATCACACCCAACTCTTTCCCAACTTTCGTAAAAGCAGCTATCGCTTGATCCAAATGGGCTTGTTCGTGAGCGGCTGATACTTGTACTCGGATGCGGGCTTTGTCTTTTGGTACGACCGGAAAATAGAATCCAATCACGTAAATGCCTTCTTCCAAAAGTTTCTCCGCCATGATTTGTGATAGTTTGGCATCATACAACATAACGGGTACAATTGCCGAATCTCCTTTGACTATATCAAATCCTGCAGCTTCCATCCCTTTTTTGAAATAAGCAGTATTCCAAGCGAGTTTGTCTCTCAAACGCGTGTCTTTGGACAACATGTCAAAGACTTTTAAAGAAGCTCCCACAATGGCAGGTGCCAATGAATTGGAAAACAAATACGGACGAGAACGTTGACGCAATAATTCAATGATTTCTTTACGTCCGGTAGTATAGCCACCCATGGCTCCGCCTAAAGCTTTTCCAAGGGTTCCGGTGATAATATCGATTCTACCCATGACGTTTTTAACTTCGGGTGTACCTCTACCGGTTGCTCCCAAAAATCCGGCGGCATGACATTCATCTACCATAATCATGGCATCGTATTTCTCGGCTAAATCGCAAATTTTATCCAATTGGGCAACAATGCCATCCATCGAAAAAACGCCATCTGTAACGATCAATTTGAATCGATGTCCTTTTTCATTACAGATTTGTAATTGTTTTTCCAAATCAGCCATGTCGTTATTTTGATATCGATAACGAGTCGCTTTACTCAATCTTACGCCGTCTATGATGGAAGCGTGATTCAAACTGTCGGAAATAATGGCATCATTTTCATCATTCAGCAAGGGTTCGAATATGCCTCCATTGGCATCAAAAGCTGCTGCATACAAAATCGTATCTTCCGTGCCGTAAAATTCGGCAATTTTGGCTTCCAATTCCTTGTGAATATCTTGGGTACCACAAATAAACCGCACCGAAGACATCCCAAATCCATGACTATCCATCGTGTCTTTTGCCGCTTGTATCAACTCGGGATGGTTGGACAATCCCAAATAGTTATTGGCGCAGAAGTTTATCACTTCCTGACCTGTACTGATCTTGATGACAGCATCCTGACTGCTGACGATGACGCGTTCTTTTTTGTATAAACCGGCTTCTTTGATGTTGGTGAGTTCGGTTTCTAGGTGTTGTTTGATTTTGCCGTACATGTTATAAGTTGAAAGTTATAATGTTTGTAAAGTTTGAAAGGAATTTGCAAATTTGCTAATATGCTAATCCGCTAATCCATTTCACAAAGGTACGGCTTTTAAGAAGAAAAAATAGCTGATTCATGTCAATAATTTTTACGATTTTTGCAACATGCAACCCATCTTACATTCCAAAATTTTAGGCCAAGGTAAACCCTTGTTGATTCTACACGGATTGTTTGGAATGGGTGACAATTGGATCACTTTAGGCAGACGTTTTGCCGAAAAGTTCCAAGTTCACTTGATTGACTTACGCAATCACGGTCGTAGTTTTCACGATGAGGTCATGGATTATGAGGCGATGGTTCAAGACCTTTGGCAGTATATTCAGTTTTATAAATTGGGACAAGTTTCAATACTCGGACATTCGATGGGTGGTAAAGTAGCCATGTTGATGGCAGTGACATATCCTGAATGGGTAGCAAATCTCATCGTTGCAGATATAGCTCCTAAATCTTATTCCAATAGGCACGAAACAATCTTTCAAGCACTACAAAGTGTAGATTTTAAAACGATTAGAGAAAGGAAAGAAGTAGAAAACATATTATCCCCTCAAATTCAAAACCAAGGCATCTTACAATTTTTATTAAAAAATGTGTATCATCAAGAGGATTACAATTTAGCTTTTCGGTTTAACTTGGCAGTGCTGTACAAAAATTATGCATTGCTCAATGAATACTTGCCTACCTATAGTTCTTATGAAGGTCCAACGCTGTTTTTAAAAGGAGAAAATTCCGATTATCTATTGCCTACAGATGAAATTTTGATTTTAGCCCATTTTCCCAATGCCAAAATAGTCAACATTCCTCGAGCCGGACATTGGCTTCATGCCGAAAATCCGGAAGCTTTTTATAGCGCGTGTAGTTTGTTTTGGACCGCTATCAATTGAGTAAATATATCAAAAACAAGATGGGAATGAGAAAACCCAAAGCGGTATAAATACCACCGTGTCCGGTGATTCCGTGTTTGCCTTTGACCATAAAAAAAGAGGTAACAGATAACAAAATCAAAGCACCGGCAAAAATATCCGAAAACCACATCCACCATCTGCTCGGATTGTAATGCAAGAAATTAGCATGGTAAAAAATGGCTCTCTTTTTCAATAATTCAACTTCACCTTCACCCGTATTGGTATTGACTACTATGGAAGAGCCACCACCTAAAAATACTTTGATGTAGTGATCTTTTGGAAAATAGTATTTTTTAAGTTCTTCTCTTGGAGCAACTTCCTTTATCAATGCTTCCACTCGTTGTTTTAACTGCGCATCTTTGATTAATGAAATTTGAGTTGCAAACTCCTTGCGTTCCACCGAATAATTGGGATTCCAATCATTGATGTGATTCAAAGCAATTCCCGAAAGTGCATAAATCAAAGTTGTACCTATAAAAAAGTAGCCGAAATCTCGGTGGAGAATTCGGCTCCATTTGCGAAGTTTATTCATTCTTATTTTTTTCTAATGTGCTAATGTGCTATTATGTCCCGATAGCTATCGGGATGCTAATATGCTAATTGGCTAATTAACAAATCAATTATTTTTTCACCTCGTGAGAAATATAATCAATGGAGTAGAAAGATAAATGATCTTTACCTGTTGTTTTCATTGAATCACGGTAAAATGTAATACCTTCCATTTTTTGCGTGTAAACAGAGTCAGGATCTACTCCTTCTTTGTGTTTTTGAATAAAATCTTGCTCTTGTTGCAAACAATAGGCTTCATCTACTCTAAATTCTTTTACGATTCCTTTTACCACAATTTGATTACCCATCAAGGCATCATCAAATCTCTTCTCGCCATTAACGTGTAAATCTCCATTATCATCTACTAAGAATAATTTTTTGCCACCATGTTTACAAACGTGATCCACAATTCCTTCAACAATCACTTCTTTACCTACCCATTCTCCGGCTTTGGCGTTAAAATCGGCTAGCGCAATGACTGGAGCTTCTTCTTGGGTGTTTTCTTTGGTTTTGCCTGGGTTACAAGCAATAAATAACACAACAACCAACACTGAAAAATATAGTTTCTTCATATATTAAAATTTAAGTAAACAATTATTTAATTGGTGCAAAAATAACAAACGAATAAAAATAAAATCATGACAATAATCAGTCTAAAACAGCGGTTTGTGTTCAAATTCCTTCAGTGAAAAAGAATTTAAATTTAGAAAATATTTTTGTAAAAAATAACAAAAAAATTTCAATACACTGTTACACAGGTTACACTTGCTCTGTGATTTACAAACTACTTTCGCAACGCTTTTCAGAAAAGCAAGAAAAAAATTAAACATCATTTTAAAAAATTAAACATCATGTTATACACCGATTTAAATCACATCGAAACTGCAGCAGAACATCAAAAAGTAATTTCTCAAAACGAAAATGTAATGGTCATTTGCGGTCGCATGGGCCCTATGTGTATTCCTGTATATGGCATTGCCGAAGAATTGAGCGAAGAATACAAACACGTTGCTTTTTACGATATGGAATTTGACAGTCCTGAAGCTTTTGTAATCCGCAATATTCCTGAAGTTCAAGGTTTCATGGGTATTCCTTTTACCATTTATTATAAAAACGGTAAAGTTGTCAAAGCTACCTCCAGTATCCAAAACCGTCAACAAGTGACTGCTATCCTAGATGAACATTTTGCTCAATAAATGTGCAAAATTATAAGCTGAAGGTTTACCTTACTTTCAACTTTCACTTTAAACACTACAAATGAATCACTACGACACAATCATCATAGGTGGTGGACCTGCAGGTCTCACTGCTGGAATCTACCTTTCTCGAGCTAAATTAAAAACGTTGGTACTCAATCAAGGTGCCATCGGTGGTCAAATGGTTTTGACCCATGAAATAGCCAACTATCCCGGGGTAGAAAGTATCAGCGGTTACCAATTGGCCAACATCATGAAAAACCAAGCCAAATCATTTGGCACCAAAATCAAATCCCTAAGTGAAATTACCGAATTGGATTTGCAAAGCACAATCAAAAAAGTGACTATTGACCACGCTGAAACCTTTACAGCCGATAGTGTTATTTTGGCAACCGGTGGACGCTCCAGAACCCTAGGGGTGGTAGGAGAAGACACTTTCAAAGGTCGCGGAATATCTTATTGTGCCACATGCGATGGAGATTTTTTTACCGATAAAGAAATCATTGTGGTAGGTGGCGGTAACTCGGCTTTGGAAGAAGCCGTTTCCTTGACAAAATATGCCAGTAAAGTCACCATTGTACACCAATTTGATCATTTTCAAGCTTTTGAACATGCCATTCACGAAGCAACCGAGCATCCCAAAATAGACTTTATAATGGAATCGACAATATCCGGTTTCTATGGCGATGAGAAATTGGGAAGTGTGGACATTCTAAATTTGAAAACACAGCAAACTGAAAGAAAGAATATTGACGGCGTTTTTATCTTTATCGGATATGTGCCCAATACTGAATTTTTGGAGGGTAAATTGAATCGCAACCAATGGGGTGAAATCGAAGTCAATACACATATGGGAACGGCCCTGACAGGTGTGTATGCCGCGGGTGATTGTATTGTCAAAAAATACCGTCAAGTCAGTACAGCTGTAGGCGATGGTACCTTGGCCGCACTTTCCGTTTCTTCCTATCTAAACGATTTAAAATCTAAAAATTAAAACTCTGATATCAATCAACTTTGGATTAATTTCTGAATGGTATTCAAATCAAATCAGACTTTAACCCAAAGTTTTTCTATATTTACCGAGAAATGTAACATTGAGAATGCAAAAAAAAGAATTGAGAAATATTCTTAAATTTCAAACCCAGAACCCAAAATAAAAAAAACCATGATCGCAACCATCATCCTCATCACTATCGCTGCCATTTTAATCATAGCTTTGATTGTTCTCAACAAATTTAAAAAAGCTCCCATGGTGGAAAATCATGAAAAGATTTTGGTTTTAACCGATCAAAATTTTGATCAAAGTATTCAAAACAAAACAGTTCTCGTCGATTTTTGGGCCGAATGGTGTATGCCTTGCAAAGTGATGGCACCTATCCTCAATGACTTGTCGGGAGAATTGCCTGATGGGAAATACATTGGAAAAATTGATGTTGAAAAATATCCCAAAATGTCTCAAAAATATGGCATACGAGGCATTCCCACTTTGGTTCTCTTTGAAAATGGGAAAGAAATCGATCGATTTGTAGGGGTCAAACAAAAAGCGTTTTTAAAATCCAAGATGCTTGGATAATCTTTCGGGGAAAATTTACATCAGCGTTAATTGTGAAGATAACTTCATTAGAATAAAATAATTTTAGTTCTAGTGCTATTGCATTATCGTTTCAAATTCCATTACCCTTATATTTCTTCGCGGTAAAATCCTTTTGAGCATATCGAAAAAAAACTACATTTGCAGTTCATTAAAAATTGCAAAAAAAATAAAGTATATGCGCTGGACATTAAAACCCGAACCACACCCCAAAAAAATCGAAGTACTCTCCAAAGAATTGAGTGTAGATCGCACCATTGCCAAAATCTTATTGCAAAGAGGTGTTGAATCTTATGAAGACGCCAAAGCTTTCTTCCGCCCTTCCCTATCCGATTTGCACAATCCCTATTTGATGAAAGACATGGACAAAGCCGTGGCTCGTATTGAAAAAGCATTGGATCAAGGGGAAAATATATTAGTTTACGGAGATTATGATGTAGATGGCACCACTGCTGTGGCTTTGGTTACCCAATATTTACAATCCAAACAACCCAATATTGCTACCTACGTTCCCGACCGCGATACGGAAGGTTACGGAATCTCTTTTCAAGGCATCGATTATGCCGATGACAATGGTTTTTCATTAGTCATTGCCTTAGATTGTGGCATCAAAGCCGTTGATAAAATAGCTTATGCCCGTGCCCGCAACATCGATTTTATTATTTGCGACCACCATACGCCAGGAGAAACCCTACCCGAAGCGGTTGCCATATTAAATCCCAAGCAATCGGATTGTTCGTATCCCTATTCCGAATTATGCGGATGTGGTATTGGATTCAAACTCATTCAGGCTTTGCATCAAAAAGAAGACAAACCTGTGGAAGAACTCCTTCCCTATTTGGACTTGGTCGCCACTAGCATTGCCGCCGACATTGTGCCTATGAATGGGGAAAATAGGATTTTGACGTACTTTGGATTAAAAGTCATCAACGAGAATCCAAGTGTAGGAATCAAAGCGTTGATGGGCGAAGTAAAAATGAACAAAATGGATATCACCGATGTGGTATTCCTCATTGCACCTCGTATCAATGCTGCAGGCCGACTCAAACACGCCAATTATGCCGTAGAATTACTCTTGGAAACTGATCCGATGAAAGCACAAGAAATGGCAGCAGCCATCAATGTCATCAATACCGACCGAAAAAATCTAGACAAGCAAATTACACAAGAAGCCTTGCATCAGGTGGCATTACTGCAAAATAAATACGAATACACCACTGTTGTTTACAACGAAAACTGGCACAAAGGCGTAGTGGGAATCGTAGCTTCCCGTTTGATAGAAACCTATTATCGGCCTACCGTGGTATTTACCAAAAGCGGTGATTTACTTGTTGCTTCGGCTCGATCGGTGAAGGGATTTGATTTATACGAGGCCTTGGAAGCTTGCAGTGCCTATATCGAACAATTTGGCGGACATAAATACGCTGCAGGATTGAGAATTTTACCTGAAAACTTGGATTTGTTCAGAGATAAATTTGAAGAAGTGGTCCAAAACAACATCACCGAGGATATGCGTGAACCGGAAATCAAGGTAGATTCAGAATTGTTTCTTTCGGAAATTACACCCAAGTTTTACAGAATCTTGCAGCAAATGGCACCCTTTGGGCCGCACAATATGCAACCTGTTTTTATGGCTTCCGGATTGAGAGACAATGGATACAGCAGACCGGTAGGTTCCGAAAATACTCATTTGAAATTGAGTATTGTCGAAGGGGCCAATCCTATTACGTATAATGGTATTGGCTTTAATTTGGCTTCCAAAATCACTTTGCTACAAAAACCTTTCAAAGCTGTTTTTACATTGGATGAAAACATTTGGAACAATCAATCTAGCATCCAATTAAAAGTCAAGGATATAAAAGAAGATAAGTAACCGAATTTAAGCTGACCTATGTTGCCAACTTTCCACAAACTTTTTATAAAATCCATTTCTAAGGAAACCCCACAAGCTGTAAGTATTCAATTTGAAATTCCTTCCCATTTGCAAAATGATTTTGCCTTTATTGCAGGCCAATATCTTATGATACAATGGTACAACGGAGAAAAAACCGTGTATCGGGCGTATTCAATTGCAGCTTCTCCCTATGCAAATGAGATTCAAATCACGGTAAAATCAGTTTCGGAAGGCGATTTTTCGCATTTTGCCAATACCAGTTTGCAGGTTGGTGATTTCCTAGAAGTATCTTTACCTCAAGGTAATTTTACACTTCAAACCGTCATGGGTCAATCCAAAAACTATTTGGCATTGGCTACGGGTAGTGGCATAACGCCTATTTATGCCATGATACAAGCCGTTTTGGAAAGCGAACCGCAAAGTCGTTTTGGATTGATTTATGGCAATACACATCCCGATCATACGATTTTTAAAAGCCAATTGGATGCCTTGCAAATAAAATATCCGGAGCAATTTACCGTTCAGTATGTATATTCCCAATATACAGATGAGCAAATTAGGCAAGGTAGAATTGACTCTGATTTGATAGGATTAGCATTGCAACACAAATTTGGTTTGTACGAATGGGATACTTTTTACATATGCGGACAGGAAACCTTTAAAGAAGAAAGTGTCGAAGCATTAATCAGTCACGGATATCAACTAGAACAGATCCATTGTGAATGGTTTAGCAAACCTAAAAAGTAACTCAAGGTGTCCTTTATTTACAATAGTAAAATTTGAGGTAATCAATTGTTCAGTTTTTTGTATATTTGGAGGCTCACGAAAAATATTTTAACAATTTATGCAATTTTTGGAGATAAAAGAAGCAATCATCATTGGAATCATACTGTCATTTCTGATAGGACCTGTTTTTTTTATGCTCATTGAAACCAGTATTCTCAAAGGTTTTAGGGCTGCAATGGCATTTGACTTAGGTGTGATGTTTGGGGATATCGTTTTCCTGATATTGGCCTATTTTGGCAGTAGACCTTTGCTTTCCAACATTGAAAACAATCCCATATTTTTTAAAATTGGAGGCAGTATGCTTGCTTTTTATGGGATGTATTCCTTTTTACGCACCAAACAAATTGCCAAAATTCAGGATGAAAGCATCGTTATCAAGGAAGATGCCAAGTACTTTCGTCTCTTTTTAAAAGGATTTTTCATCAATTTGATTAACATTGGCACCTTGGGATTTTGGATTGGATTGATGTTGGTTTATGGCGCCAAATACAACATGGATCCCAAAAAGCTCTTTTATTTTTTTGGCATCATCATTTTATCTTACTTGGCTGTTGATGCGCTTAAAATAGTCATGGCCAAAAAATTGCGCGACCGCATGACCCCATGGCGTGTGTATCGATTAAAAAAAATATTGGGACTCGTTTTGTTGGGATTTGGTATCATTCTTTTTGCCAAAGCCTATATTCCGGAAGAAAGCATGCAAAAAATTGAAAAGAGAATTGAGAAACCTATCAATACATTCAAAAAACGTAGCGGCGAATTGCATTCGCCAAACATTGGGGCGAATTGCATTCGCCCTTTTTATTGGGCGAATGCAATTCGCCCAAACAATTCGCCCCAACAATTCGCCCCAACCGGAAATAAAATAAATCTTCCGTTTTAAAATGATTCCAATAAGGATATATTTAATCGTTATGGGAATACTATTTCCAGTTTGGCTGCAAGCCCAAACTGTTCAATCTGCGCAATATACCCACATAGCTTATATAAAAAGTGATGGCACCATTCAAGACAGCAGTTACCGTACCTTGGGCTACATCAAACCCGATGGCACTTTGCAAGATAGTCAATACAGAACTATGGGATATATCAAACCCGACGGTACTTATCAAAATGCACAATACAGCACTTTGGGTTATCTCAAAAAGGATGGAACCGTGCAAGATAATTCCTATAGAACTTTGGGTTATATCAAGGATGATGGAACGGTTCAAGATGGAAGTTATCGCACGTTAGGTTATGCCAAAGGAATCAAAAAGGAATGGGCTGTTGTGGTTTTTTTCTTTTATAAATGGGACTGAGATATAGAATTTCCGGTATGATTGGTTGATTCATTTGATATGTATATAATTTTGGTAATCTTTCAAATGAGTATATTAAGTTATTAGGTTATTAGGTTATTGAGTTATTGAGTCCCGATAGACCTGCCACGCAACAGGCGTGGTATCGGGATGGTTATTGGTACCGATAGATCAGGAAAAAATAGCATATTTCATTAAGTAAACTCAAGTGACTTAAGTGGTAGAAAAAATTGATACCTCATCCTTCAACTGTTAACCCGACTTTGTCGGGGTACGAGTAAAAGACGAAAAAGTTTCATTTCAGGTTGTACAAGTTTCTTTTCGGGTTGTGCATATGCCTTGTTAAATAACCTAATAACCGTCCCGATAGATCTGGATTCTTATAGCTATTTCACCGAAAAAAAACATACATTTGTAAAGTAATTTTTTATCACTTTACCAATGAAGCTCAAGCACATTATATATACACTTCTCATTCTAGCCTTAGGCAGTTTGATTGCCTATAGAATCACTCAAAACAAAAACGTCGCAGCACAAGGAAACGATAAAGGAGGTAAAAAACCACCGACTACTGTTTCCGGGATGGTAGCTACTGCTAATGAATTTGCCAATTCCTTATCCGTATCTGGTTCGATTGAAGCCAACGAACAAGTGGAAATTCGCAGTGAAGTTTCCGGAATTGTTGAAGGTATTTATTTCAAAGAAGGCAATATGGTAAACAAAGGTCAGGTTTTGTTTAAAGTCAATGATACTGAGTTGCAAGCCCAATTGGGACAAGCCATTGCCAAACAAGAATTGGCTATTGAAACCGAACGTCGCAATAAAATTCTACTCGATAAAGATGTAATCAGTCGTGAAGAATACGATATCATTCAAGCCAATCTCAAAACGACGCAAGCCCAAACCCAACTTATTCGCGCTCAAATAGCCAAAACGTCCTATAAAGCTCCTTTTTCGGGAAAAATCGGATTGCGTTATATTTCACCCGGAACTTATTTAACTCCCAATGTTTTGATTGCCAATTTAGTCAATGCAAATCCTGTAAAAATCACTTTTTCTATTCCTGAAAAATATGCAACCGACATTCGATTAAACACCGAAATCCTATTCAGCGTCAGTGGTAAAAAGGAACAATATACGGCAAAAATTTACGCAATCGAACCCAATATTGATGCTTCGACTCGTACACTCAGTATTCGAGCCATGGCAGACAACAAAAAAGGCAACCTCATTCCGGGCACCTTTGCCAATGTAGTTTTACCGCTCAATGCCATCAAAGACGCCATTATCATACCTACTGAAGCTATTATTCCGGTGCAATCGGGTAAAAAAGTTTTTCTTGCCAAAGGCGGAAAAGCCCAAGAAGTGATGGTAGAAACATTAACCCGAACTGAAAATGATGTCATCGTGACCTCAGGTATACAGATAGGCGACACAGTTTTGACCTCAGGCGTCATGTCTTTGAAAAATGAAGCACCGGTTAAGGTGAAGTTGAAGAAGTAAGATGGAATTTAGATTTTAGAATTTAGAATTTAGAATTTGGAAATTGAAATTAAACATTTGGAATTTAAATAATGAGTTTATCTACTTTAAGCATTAAAAGACCGGTATTTACCATTGTAATCAACTTGTTGATTATATTGTTTGGAATCATCGGGTTCAAATATCTAGGCGTTAGAGAATTTCCTTCGATTGATCCTGCGCAAATTTCGGTAAGCACCAATTACACAGGTGCCAATGCAGATATCATCGAATCGCAGATTACTGAGCCACTCGAAAAAGCCATCAATTCCATAGACGGAATTCGCAACATCACTTCTTCCAGCAATCAAGGAAGCAGCAGGATTACCATCGAATTCAAATTGAAAAAGAACCTCGAAGATGCAGCCAACGACGTAAGAGATAAAGTTTCACAAGCAGTGAGAAGTTTGCCCAAAGATATCGACGCACCGCCCGTAGTTAGCAAGGCCGACGCCGATTCGGATGCCATCATTTCCATGACTGTACAAAGCGAATCCCGCAATTCCTTGGAGTTGAGTGATTATGCCGAAAATGTCATAGCTGAACGATTGCAAACCATTCAAGGTGTCAGTAGTGTACAAATCTGGGGACAAAAAAGGTATTCCATGCGCATTTGGTTGGATCCCTTAAAACTAACTTCTTATGGGGTAACCGTATCGGATGTAAAAAAAGCATTGACCAGTCAAAATGTAGAATTGCCCTCGGGAAAAGTAACCGGAGCCAATACGGAATTGACGGTAAAAACCATGGGAAACTTATCTACAGCCGAGCAATTTAATGACATCATCGTCTTGTCAAATGACAATAAAGTGGTGAAATTAAGCGATGTGGGTTTTGCCGAATTGGGACCTGAAAACTTGGAAACCAAACTCATGGGTTCGGGAAAAACCATGGTAGGATTGGCATTGGTTCCACAACCGGGAAGTAATTATTTGGATATAGCCGAAGCCTTTTACAAACATTACGAGGTATTGAAAAGAGATTTACCCAAAGATATGACCTTGAACATTGCTTTGGACAATACGGTTTTTGTCAAAAAATCTGTGTTAGAAGTAGCCGAAACCCTTTTGGTTTCATTGACTTTGGTCATTCTCATTATCTATCTATTTTTTAGAAATTGGGCCATTGCATTCCGACCGCTGATTGATATTCCGGTTTCTTTGATATCGACTTTTTTCATCATGTATTTGTTTGGTTTTTCCATCAATGTTTTGACTTTATTGGCCATCGTTTTGGCGACAGGATTGGTTGTAGATGACGGAATTGTGGTCACAGAAAACATCTTTAAGAAAGTAGAAAAAGGCATGTCGCCTATAGAAGCAGCCATCAAAGGTTCCAATGAAATCTTTTTTGCCGTCATTTCCATATCTATCACTTTGGCAGCTGTTTTCTTGCCTATTATTTTTCTGGAAGGATTTGTGGGTCGTTTGTTTCGCGAATTTGGCGTTGTGATAGGTGCAGCCGTTTTGGTTTCTGCATTTGTTTCTTTGACTTTGACCCCAATGTTGAATGCCTATTTGATGAAAGGAGGCAAACAAAAACGCACCCGATTCTACGAATTTACCGAACCGTTTTTTGAAAATTTGAATCGTTCTTACGCCGAAACACTCACGGCTTTTATGAAGCGAAAATGGTTGAGTTTCCCTATTTTGGCAGCAAGTGTTTTGATGATTGTATTATTTTTCAAAATATTACCCAAAGAAACTGCACCCTACGACGACCGCAGTTCGATAATGGTAGCCGTGACCACGCCTGAAGGTGCCACATATGAATACACCGATCGGTTTATGCAAGAATTATCCCAATTGATTCAGGATTCCATTCCCGAAGAAAAAATCAGTTTGGTAATTACATCACCCGGATTCATGACCTCATCAGTCAATTCGGGACGCATCCGTTTGTCCTTAGTCGAACCCAATGAAAGAAAGCGTTCCCAAAAGGAAATTGCAGATGCTTTCAGCAAATGGACCAGACGCTATTCCGAAGCAAAAACCAATGTCATCCAACAACCGACCATAGCTGTCAATCGTCGAGGTGGTTTGCCGGTTCAATACATCATTCAAGCTCCCAATTTTGAGAAATTACGAGAAAAAGTACCTCAATTTATGGAATTAGCCGGTCAAGATCCTACCTTTTCAACGGTTGATGTCAATTTGAAATTCAACAAACCCGAACTCAACGTGACTATAGACAGAGCCAAAGCCGAAAGCATGGGTATATCAGTATTGGATATTGCACAAACGTTGCAATTATCACTCAGTGGACAGCGTTTTGGCTACTTTATGATGAATGGCAAACAGTACTCAGTCATTGGACAATTTGATTTAAAAGACCGCAATGCTCCTTTGGATTTGACTTCTACATTTGTCAAAAATAACAAAGGGGAATTGATACAATTGGATAATGTGGTTACAGTCGTCGAACAAAGCAATCCGCCACAGTTGTACCACAACAACCGCTATATGTCGGCTACGGTATCGGCGGGATTGTCGCCCGGAAAAAGCATGGGTGACGGAATTGATGCCATGAATGCCATTAGTAAAAAAGTATTGGATGAGACCTTTACTACCGATTTGGCAGGAGAATCGAGGGATTTTGTAGAAAGCAGTTCCAATACCATGTTTGCTTTTGGATTGGCGTTATTGCTCATTTATCTCATTTTAGCTGCCCAATTTGAAAGTTTCATCGATCCAATGATCATTATTTTGACCGTACCCATGGCAGTAGCCGGAGCTTTATTCTCCTTGTGGTTATTTGGGCAAAGTTGGAATATTTTCAGTCAGATAGGCACCATCATGTTGATTGGATTGGTTACCAAAAACGGGATTTTGATTGTGGAATTTGCCAACCAATTGCGCGAGCAAGGCAAACCCAAGATGGAAGCCATTATGGAAGCTTCTGAATCACGTTTGCGTCCTATTTTGATGACGAGTTTGGCGATTGCCTTAGGTGCTTTACCTATAGCCTTGTCATTGGGAGCAGCCTCTACCAGTCGTATTGGCATGGGCGTTGTTATTGTAGGAGGAACGCTATTTTCTTTGATGTTGACCTTGTTGGTAATTCCTGCGGTATATGCCATGTGGTCTAAACCCAGAAAGCACCGAGCTGATTTTGACTCTATTAAAGAAGATTAAAGTATAATTTTATTAACTCAAATTAGTGCTAGCTAATAATGTTGTAAACACATTTAAGGACAAAAATATTTTCTTCAAAACTTTTTGCTTGATCAAAAAGTTACAAAAAATCAAGGCAAAAATAAAGCCTCCCGCTCTGGTTTTTTGGACGTTTATGCTACCTTCTACGAGTTGATGTGAAAAAACCATTCACTGCCTTTGCGCCCCAGCCATTTTTGCCGGGCCAGCGCTTGTTATTCGTTGTGTTGCTATTTTGTGTTCTTAATCACGATTATAAAAATGTGTTGGGAATTTTGACAGAATCTAAATAATTCCATTCTTTTTAATATTTCATAGTAATCTTATTATTTTGATTCAATAGTATTTAAAACGTTTTCTTCTAATTCAAAGCAGGCATAATTATTGATGCATAAAAGCGTTCAAAATATTTTTTTATGCGTGTATTTTTCAAGGTTTTAGTTGTTTGGTTCCTTATTTTTACAACGATTCCAAACTTGGCTCAGACCAAAATCGATCAATCTAAAGAAGAATTGAAAAAAGGCTCTGAAGTGCATGAAACCGAAACCTATACCAATCAAAACCGCCCCAGAAAACACCGTCGGACAAGAGATGAAGAAGCTAACCCATTAACTCAATTGGCTACTGATATTTTTGCTTATACAACTTATTTTGCTATCATAGGTAGCTATCGAATGGAAGATCATTTGTACAATTCGGTTGCTCCTTATCCATATGCACCGGGATATACAGGTAATTACAAAGGATATGATTCTATTTCGCAAACCGTAAATCGATTTCGCATGGATGTGAGCAATCAATTTTTATACAATAATAAAGACTTGTTCGCCAATCACCTCAAAGTTAAAATCAGACCCTTTCAATATTTTTATTTGCAAACCGATTATCATCAGCTCATGGCATTTGATAAACAAACCGATTCCTACGACCATTTGACCTTGTTACATTTGAATGTGCATTACGACCGACTGAGATTCGAAAAAGTCAATTTGGGATGGCATGTTGGGATGAATTACGTAGGTAATGACGTTCAAAAAGCGGGCTTTAATATGGGCCTCAACACCGAAGTTTTTATAGGTAATAATATAAGTATGAATTTAGCAGGCAAATGGGGTTGGCTCAATCAAACCCCTATACATGTTTTGGAGTATCAAGCCCAATATCATATCAATCATACTTTTATATCTATTGGATATGAGCATTTAGAAATCGGTTCACCAGATTACGATTTTGCTACAATTGGTTTTGGTGTTTATTTACCTTAACCGTTCCCATTTCCATAATTTATTTTTCATTCTACTTTATATCAAAACTCATTCATAAAAATATGTACCTTTGGTTCATGAAAACATGGGTTAAATACATATCGGTTTTAGGGTTTATAATCCTCTATGGATTAGAAATCAGCTTTTATGTACAACCTCGTTATACCCAAGAATCGGATGTGTCATTAATAAATGAATCTAGTGTCATTCGAGATAATTCTGACCATCTAAGTTCCGATATTTATTTCGATTCATCGTCAAATGTGGTCAATATTGCACCACAATCCAATGCCGGTTTTTCCATTTTTCAAAATAAAATTCAAAATTTCACCCACTTTGCAATTTTATCAGAACAGGTGAAATTTTTTACTTTTCTTCAATTTGAAGATTTTTCTCTATTATTAATGAGGAGTTTTCAAAAAACCGATATCATTTTTCCTTTTCATTCTTTTTGGTGAAGTCCGATTGATTTCTATGATTTGACGTAAGTCAATCTTTCAAATTAACTTTTGTAGCTGTTTTTCAATGGCTACCATATATTTATTATCGTATTTAATCAAATAAAAACATGGACTCAGGAACAACATTAACCGGCATAATCATCATGGTGATAATCATTATTCCCTTCCTTTTGATGGGAATCAATGCCAAAAAACAAAGAAACAGGATAAAAAAAGAATTAGAAAATATTGCAACAAAGAACGGCTGCAAAGTAGGTCAATTTGATATTTGGAAAAATTCGGCTTTTGCAATAGATGAAAGCGAAAAATTTCTAATTGGCTATCGCAAAACGAATCTCGAAACCTTTGAGTTTTTTGCAGTTCTAAAAGATTTCAACAGTTGTTCGATTCAAAAATCCATCAGAAATGTAGGGGATGAAGTTGTTGTGGAACATTTGAAACTTGCCTTTGGAAGCAAACAAAACCCCAACAAACCTCAATATTTCGAATTTTACAACAGTGACACTGACAGTTCGCAATTGGGTGATGAGATGCAACTTTTAACCAAATGGCATACTTTGATTAAAGATAGAATAAACTAATATCTTTAAAAACTAAGGCTATCTATTTGATTACTGAAAAGAATTATTTTAGATAGCCTTTTATATTATCTTCATTTGGTCTCCAATGTAAACCAACCATTTTTCTACGACTTCAAAACCCATTTCAGTCAATATTTGGGCATATAAGTCAATTTGGTATTGATGTTTTTCCATAGGAATACCGGTTTTATAATCCAAAATACCTACTTCTTTTTCATTGAAAAACACAATTCTATCGGGAATGTGAATGTTTCCATCTGGTGTAAAAAGTTCTGACTCACATTTTACTTGATAGGGCAGATCAAAATACTTTTGCAATTGCGGATGTTTACACAATTCTTCCAATTTTCCTTGCAACCAAGTACTTTCTTCAAGATTGAGCAAACCTTTACTTATATATTGTTGGACAACCATTGGAATATCATCGGTAGTGATGATTTGCGACAACATTTCATGAATGAGATTTCCGAAATGTATGGCTTTCCCTTGCTCGGTGTCCCATAAAAGAGAAGACTTTGTGTAAAAGACCAATTTATGATCGGAAAGCTCGCTACTGATCATTTGCTCTAAAACTTCATTACCGGGTTTTTCCACCTTACATATTTCCTTTTTCTCTATAATCGGCATTCTATAATGGGAACCGAAGCTATAGTGTAACAGATTCTCTTGAAACAAGCCCAATGATTGTAAAAAACGCGTAAATAACCCTGAATAATACTTCATTTTAACTTGCCCTTGCGAATTCAAACCGAAGTCAGTTACAATGTATAATTGTTCAACTGCACGCGTCAAAGCCACATATAGCAGATTGAAATTATCAAATTCCTGTTTTTCTCTGAAATTAGTATGCAATTGCTTTCCAATTTTGTCGGTGTATTTCAATCTTTCGTCAAACTTGATTAACAATTTACTGATATCTTCATACGATGTCGCATCTTCAAAATGATACCAAACTTTGTCAAATTTAAGTTCATATATGGACAAATCATAAGGAAAAATCACTATAGGAAACTGTAATCCTTTGGCTTTGTGAACGGTCATGATGCGGACAGCATTTTTTCCTTCGGGAATGGAAATACTCAATTTTTCTTTGTGTAATTCCCAATCATTTAAAAATCCCAACCAATCACTTCCGTTTTTTGCTTGAAATTCCATTGCATAATCCAGAAAAAATTGAATATACACATCAGATTTTGTATTCAGTTTAAAGCTTCTTATCAAGTATTCCAAACCATCATATAATGATTTTTGCATCCATTTTTCATATTTAAACTCCAAATGAAAAGCTGAAAGTGCCTCATAAAACTCTGATGCCTCAAGTGGCATTAATTTTTCGTAAAACTCATGTCGGGATGCTGCTACAGCAAGATGTGTGTAAAGAAAATCCAACATATCAAACCTGCTTTCCAAATCTCTTGGATTGTAAAGCGTACGTATCGTCTGAATTAAAAAAACAATACCCGGATTTTGAGACAACAACAAGCTTTCGGAGGAAATGATATCAATCCCGTTTTGTGTTAAGTATTGAGCAATGGCAGTCCCTTGTGTATTTTTTCGAACCAAGACACATACATCTTTCCAAGTCCAAGCCGGATCTAAATTTTTTAGGATATCCAAAACTTTTTTGGGATACAGCAAACTTTTTTCTTCATCTTCCTTGTCCTTTACCAAAAAATCAATTTGAACATATCCACCTTGTTGGGCATTTGATTTTTGAAAAGTTTCCTTTTCATATAATTGACTGTAACCCTCATTTTGCAACGCATTGGCGATATGGGCAAAAAAGTCATTATTGAACTTGATCACTTCGGTAAAACTTCGGTAATTGCTGTCTAAATAGAGTACATTTTTATCTACTTGAAAAGGTCCTTGAATTTGAGAATCTGAAAGTGCCATGAACTGTTCAGGATTACTACCTCTCCAACGGTAAATGGATTGTTTGGTATCACCTACCAGCAACAAGCTTCCCTGTTCCTGACTCAGTGCATTATCGATTAATGCAATCAAATTATCCCACTGTAATGTAGAAGTATCTTGCATTTCATCGATAAAATAATGTTTGAATTTTTCTCCTAATCTCTCATAAATAAATGGTGCAGGTTCGTCTTTGATTTTCTTTTGAATCAAATCGTTGAAATCGGAAATCAATTGAATATTGTAATCCTTTTTCAAATTTTCCATTGCCTCAAAAACATATTTGAGAACAGTCATTGGAAAAATACTTTCAATCCATAATTGATGCAAAATCAAATCAGAGACTAGTCGTTCAGATTGGGAATACAAATCTGTTAATTGAGGAATGACTTGATCGATACGAGATTTGATCACATTGGACTTAGATTTGGCGTAAAAAATACCATCTTCTATATTTTGATGTAAAGAGTTTTCATCAAAAAACTTGGCATCTTCCCAATTGTTGGACAAACTTGCAAAGTAATTGGGCAACATACTTCGGAAAAAATCACCAGGATCAATTTCATTTTGGGCTATAACGTCAAGGGCATTTCGACCTATTTGTTGCATATTTTGCTCCATGCCTTTGTATGAGGAAATGAGGTTTTGACGCAAACTATTAAAATTTTCCAGCGATACATCTGCAACAGATTCAAATTCATGTTTATCTGTTTCATTGAGCAGAATTTTTGAAAATTCAAACAAATTCTTACTGATATCCCATGATTTGTCTTCATCCGATTTTTGCAAAGCAAATGAGACCAGCACTTGGGTCAATTTTTCATCAATTCCAATTTGTGAAATAACGACATCCACGGCTTCTTGTAATATTTTTGGGGCATCCAACTCAATATCAAAATCGGAAGTCAAGCCAAAATCAAAGGCAAAACTACGGATGATGCGATGGGTAAAGCTGTCGATAGTGGTAATATTCAAACTCGAATAATCTTGGAGCATGGCTTCCAAAATAGCTTGGGAACGATGGGCAAATGTAGTAGCATCCAAACCGGTTTGCCCCATCAATTCGCGTTTCATATCATTGACTGCTTCGGTACTGAAACATTGGAGATTTTCCAAAATGCGTTGTTTCATTTCAGCCGATGCCTTGTTGGTGAACGTAATTGCCAAAACCTGTCTAAAATAGAAAGCGTCTTTTTGTTTCAATAAAATAGCCAAAAAGTCGCGAACCAACGTATAGGTTTTACCACTACCTGCCGAAGCATTGTAAACAGTATATGAAGCGAGATTTTCCAAAGGATTTACTTTTGGGTAAAATTAGCAAAAAATTCAACAACAAACTTCAGATTGTATTTGAACCAAGCGAATTATCGATACGCTCCATAAAAGGATATTAAGTTGTATTTTTGCCACAACTTTAAATTAGAAGTCATTCAAAGTTCAAAGTGTATCATCTCGTTAAATGCAAAACTAAAATCTAAAATCCAATCCCGATAATCCTGCCAAGCTGCAAGCATGGTATCGGGACTTAAATCTAAAATCCAAAATCCAAAATGTTTTTTTTATACAATATCACATACAATATAGAAGAACAAATCCACGATCAATGGTTACAATGGGTTCAGGAGCATCATATTCCTGATGTTTTGAAAAACACTCCTTTTGTAGGCGCCAAATTAATCAAAGTATTGATGGATGAAGATATGGGTGGCGTCACGTATTCCATTCAATATCAAGCAGCAAACAGAGCTATGTTAGATATTTTCCTCTATGAATCAAAATTCAATATTTTTGGTGACATGTTGAAAATGTTTCCCAACCAATTTGTGAGTTTCAGTACGGAATTGGAAATGGTTCAAGAATTTGTAAAGGAGTAGATATGTTGACCGCCTTGGTGGGTTATTGAGTTTAAGGTTTAAAGTTTAAGGTTTAAAGTTTAAGGTTTAAAGTTTAAGGTTTAAAGTTATTGGGTTATTGGGTTATTGAATAAGTATAATTGTTATGAGAATTAAAAGCATTCATTCAAGGAGTAGTTGAACCATGGTCATTATATTTGAAAATTACATTTAAAACTAAAGTGTTTAAAAACTTTATATCCATTTAGAAAATTTTTCACGAATATTCTTTTTTTTCGCCATTCATTACAAAATAAGATAAAAATTACTTCAAATTAAATCCATTATGCAAACGGTCAAGGCTAAAAAATTCTTAGGGCAACATTTTTTAAAAGATCTCGATATTGCTCAAAAAATAGCGGATTCCTTACAAGGAGTTGGATATGATTTGGTTTTGGAAATTGGTCCTGGAATGGGTGTTTTGACACAATATTTATTAGCAAAACCTATTGAAACTCAAGTAGTAGAAATTGACAGAGAATCGGTGGCTTATTTGACAAAGAATTTTCCACAATTGGAAGGAAAAATCCACGGTTCAGATTTCTTGAAGATGAATTTGGAAGCAATATTTGGAGGAAAATCAATGGCAATTATTGGAAATTTTCCTTACAACATCTCCAGTCAGATACTATTTAAAGCATTGGAATATAAAGAACTCGTTCCCGAGTTTGCGGGTATGTTTCAAAAGGAAGTGGCGCAGCGCATCGCAGCCAAACCAGGTAGTAAAACGTATGGTATTCTTTCTGTTTTGACGCAAGCCTTTTACGATGTGGAATATTTGTTTACCGTTCCTCCACACGTTTTCAATCCGCCGCCCAAAGTAGATTCAGGAGTCATTCGCATGACACGAAAAGCAGATTTTTCTATATCGGTTGATGAAAAATTATTTATAGAAGTAGTCAAAACGGCATTCAATCAAAGGAGAAAAACTTTGAGAAACAGTTTAAAAACCTACAATTTACCTCCAGAAACAACAGAAAATGTTATCTTTGCGCAACGTCCGGAGCAATTGGGTTTTGAAGCATTTATTGAACTGACTCAAATCATTATTGCACATCGGTCTCATTGAAACATTGTCTCTTTGTTTTGACCAGAAGGTTTTAAAAAAGCTTTCAATCAACCCAAACAAGTATTTCATAATCAGTAATCCCACATTTGATTCATGCAATTTGAAGTAACTCAAGAATTTATTCAAGAAGTTGAACAACTGATTGCCTCTCAAAATGAGACAGCACTTACTGAGCTTCTTCAAGATATGCACCCTGCCGATTTGGCTGAGGTTTTATATGAATTGGAATTTGAAGATTCGGTTTACATCATGCGTTTGCTAGATACCGAAACCACTTCGGATATCTTGGAGGAATTGGACGAGGAAACTCGTTACAAAGTATTGGAGCAATTGACTCCTAAAGAAATTGCAGACGAAATTGGAGAATTGGAAACCGACATCGCTGCAGACATCATTGCCGAACTTCCCGAAGACAGAAAAGATAGCGTAATTGCTGCCTTGGATGATAAAGAACACGCCAAGGACATTGTGGACTTGATGCGTTATGACGAAGATTCTGCCGGTGGTTTGATGGGAAAAGAGTTGATTAAAGTCAACGAAAATTGGACTGTATTAACTTGTGTAAAAGAAATGCGACGTCAGGCTCAAGAATTGGGTGAGGTCATTATTGTCTATGTAGTGGATGATGATGATGTATTGAAAGGTCGATTGTCGGTTAAAAGTTTATTGACCACTTCTACGCGCACCTTGGTTAAAGATGTTTATGTCGATAAAATTCAAAGTGTAAAAACCACTGATCACGCCGATGATGTGGCGCAAATCATGCAGAAATACAACCTGTTTGTAATTCCTGTTATTGATCCTTTGGGCCGTTTGGTAGGAAATATTACACTGGACGACGTAGTAGATTACATCAAAGAAGTAGCCGATAGCAACTACCAATTGGCATCCGGTTTGACCGATGACGTTGAAGCCGATGACAGTATTGTAGATTTGGTAAAAGGTCGTTTGCCTTGGTTGGTTTTAGGATTGTTGGGAGGATTTTTGAGTGTGACAATTTTGAATGGTTTCGGAAATGCTGTTAAGCATTATCCTGAGTTGTTTTTCTTTGCTCCTTTGATTGCCGGAATGGCAGGAAATGCAGGTGTACAATCTTCAGCTATCGTAGTACAAGGTTTGGCGAATAACATCATCAAAGGGAGTATGTGGGATCGACTTTTCAAAGAAATCAAATTGAGCCTTTTCAACGGAACCATCGTGGCTTTACTTGTTTTTACATTTAGTATGATTTTCAATTTGGGCTGGCATTTCAGCATGACTGTAGGAATATCACTGATAGCTGTGATTATTGTAGCTTCATTGGTGGGAACCTTTATCCCAATTTTATTAGACAAAAGAGGTATCGATCCTGCGTTGGCAACCGGACCATTTATCACCACCAGTAATGACATCTTTGGTACTTTTATATATTTTGCTTTGGCTAAATTGATTTTAGGTTTCTAATAAAATTTTAGTTTCTGATTTTTTTCTGACAAGATTAACTGTCTATTCAAAAAAATCAAAAATAATTTCAATATTAAAATTCTACTCATCTAAAAACTATATATGCAAACCGTATTAATAGCAGGAGGAACCGGATTAATCGGGCTCGAACTCAGTAAGATTTTTATAGCAAAAGGCTATAGGGTTAGGATACTCAGTCGTCGCAAATTGCGGTCGAAAGAGATGGAATATTTTGTATGGGATGTACCCAATGCTTATTTGGAGCCCAATGCATTACAAGGTGTTGACCATATTATCAACCTTGCGGGAGCCAATATTGGCGCTCAAAAATGGACAACATCCAGAAAAAAAGTAATTTTAGACAGCAGAGTACAAAGCACCCAATTGTTGTATGACGAAGTTGTCAAACAAGCGATACCCTTAAAAACTTTTATCACTTCGAGTGCTGTAGGCTATTACGGCAGTATAACATCTTCACAGGTTTTTGCAGAAACCGACCAACCGGCAAATGATTTCTTAGGAAGTGTATGCAGACAATGGGAAACAGCTTCATATGCCTTTCAAAATTCAGGAATTAGAACCGTACAGATTCGCACCGGAGTTGTATTGAGCAAGAAAGAAGGTGCTTTACCCAAGATGATGCAACCCATACAAATGGGTTTGGGATCGGTTTTAGGCAGTGGTTTACAATATATTCCTTGGATTCACATGGCAGATATAGCACGTTTGTATGTTTTTGCATTGGAACAAGAGTCCATCCAAGGGCCGTATAACGGAGTAGCCCCTCAAGCCGTTCAAAACAAAGAATTTACCGAAATCCTGGCACATCAAATGGGTAAAAAGATTTGGTTACCGGCAGTGCCTGCATGGGTTTTGAAACTAGCTTTAGGCGAAATGTCGGAATTGGCATTAAAAGGAAGTCGGGTTTCAGCAGTGAAAATACAGGCAGCGGGTTTCAGTTTTCAATTTGAGACTTTGAAGGAAGCGTTGGATGATTTGTTGGGTTGAGGATTTGGGGAGAATTGAAAATTGCAATTTTGGAATACGAGACCTTACGTTATCAAATCAGTAAATAGGGTCTGCAGATAAATTATAAAAAAATGTAATTCAATAATGCACATTTAGTTTTATGCAATTAAGTGCAAGGTTTAATAACTTTTTTTCAAATTTTTCGTGCACTAAATACTTAATTTAACCGCAAAGTTCGCAGAGTTTCATCGCAAAGTTCGCGGAGTCCCTAAAAAAAGAGATGAAAAACTCATAAAATATTGAATCATACTAACAATTTTTTAACCTTTTGCGGATATTGCGAAAACCTTAGCGAACTATTCGGTAAATAAAAATAGTTTTTCAGCAGACCCTAAATAAGGTAATTATACTCAATCATAGGACAACCCTAAACACCTTCAGATTTACCCATTTAAAGGTTTGGATTCAACCCAATCCATATTTTAAAATACCGATAGTCTAGTTTACATGTATACAATAATTTGTGAAGTGTCAAAATCTCTTTTTTAAAGCCTTTATTCATCAAACAGATTACAGTCTTAACCTATAGAATCTTCAACATTAGCATTCAAATAAGAAAAAGAAAAATCCAAACTTCAAAAAAGAGATGCTGAATCGTTAGCATCTAATCCTACAGCATCTAAGACAACATCAGCATCACTGAAAAGTTATTCCGACTTAGTGAAATATATTTCCGCCCTACTGAAATTAGTTTCCGTCTTAGTGAAATTAGTTTCCGCCCTACTGAAATTAGTTTCCGCCTTAGTGAAATTAGTTTCCGCCTTAGTGAAATCAATTTCCGCCCAACTGAAATATATTTCCGCCTTAGTGAAATCAATTTCCGCCCAACTGAAATATGTTTCCGCCTTAGTGAAATTAGTTTCCGCCCAACTGAAATTAGTTTCCGCCCTACTGAAATATGTTTCCGACTTAGTGAAAT
>JAABRF010000014.1 GCA_011391075.1 Flavobacteriia bacterium
CTGTCGCTAGCGTTCATCCTGAGCCAGGATCAAACTCTTCATTGTAGTATTGTTAATATTATAAAATATTATTAATTCAATGTAAAGTCTTAAAATTTCTCAATTAGAATTAACGAGAGAACATCTTTTTAAAAATTTGTACTCTCCTAAACTTCCTTACTCAAGTTTGCGCTGTCAATTGTATTTTAATTATCTAAGTAGTACCAAACTAATTTACCCTAAATTGTCTTTCAACTTTTAACGAAAATCCCGTTCTTATTAACCTAGAAATACTGTTTCAATGAACTTATTCGTACCTTTCATTCTCGAAGCGGATGCAAAAGTACAAACTTTTTTATCCCCTCCAAATTTTTCTGCACTTTTTTTTTAATTATTTTTTAAACAATGATATTCCATTTCAAGTATATCCATTTTCAATATTCAATCATCATCATATATTCAGTCCATCCTTGAAATTATTGAAAACATTCTAAAAATACTTCTCAAAAATTGCATTAAATTTTTTTGCATTTTTTTCATTTTTTTTATATTTGGGTATATTGGAACCTGATTTTATTCAAAAAAAACGCAATTTGATGTATCAAAACCATTTCATTCGATGAAAAAAATCGGATTATTATCACTCAAATTGTCACTTTATGCAATAAATGAACAATGGACACACTCAAATTACTTTAAATTTGTTCTATATTTTGAGAATTATACTTATCATAACCATATATGGAGCAATGTTTAAATGAAAATTTCAGACTTTTTAAAAAAAACAGTAGTTTTACGCTTTAAATCAACACTCATGGTATATCCAACAAAAGATATTAAAATTATAAAAATATCCCTTATCATTATCGCATCAGTTGTAGTTATGTTTGTACTACGGCTATTCTCTTTTATTTTCATTCCACTATTTTTGGCCTTATTTATTGCCTTACTCCTTTTACCTCTATTAGATTGGTTTGCCAGAAAGAAGATTCCCAATTGGCTTGGAATAGTATTCATAGTATTGATAAGCGTGATTTTGATATGGGTGAATGTGCTCATTTTTCAAAATACTGCATCTGAACTGTATGCCTCCAAAAGTGAAATAATGAAATCTGCCAATGAAAAAATTAATCCTTTGTGGGCAGAATTTAGACAATATATGGGATTACACTCCGAAACAAATCAAAGTTCAGAAATAATTGATGTTGAAAAATGGCTAAATGATAACTCAAGAACATTGATAAATCAATTGAGTACATTTGTAACAGGAGTATTTATGACAATTTTTTTCTTGAGTTTATTTTTGACTGGAGCCAATTTGTTTGAAGTATATATCAGTAAAATATCCGATGACGATAAAAATATTATTCAAACATTCAGAAATATTATTGATACATTGAATGGATTTATTAAAGTGAAGTTTCTTGTCAGTTTGCTAACGGGAATACTATTTGGAATTATTGTCATGTCATTTGGAGTTAAATTTGCCTTATTTTGGGGAGTTATGGCTTTCCTTTTAAACTTTGTTCAATTAATTGGTTCGTTTTTCATTACTACAGTTTTGATTTTATTTGGATTTGTCGAGATCAATTCAACAGGAAACCTCTTGCTTTTTGGAAGTTTGCTCATTGCTACTCAAGTAATTGTTGGCGGTATAATGGAGCCCATTCTCATGGGTAAAAGTTTTAAAATTAATACTATCTCCATTTTGATCAGTCTTTCTATATGGGGATTTGTTTTTGGGATTGCAGGTTTGGTTCTAGCTATTCCAATTATGGTATTTCTGAAAATGATTTTAGAAAGAATTCCAGCAACGCAAAGATTGGCTAGTTTGATGAACAGTGTAAATGAACCAAAAAGAAAAAATCCCACTAAATAGTGGGATTTGATAATCATATTTTTTTGAGGTCAATTGCCTGACAAATCATAAGACAAACTAAACACCAATTGGTTGGGTCTATTATCTAATGTGAAATTTTCCTGAATAATATCTGAATTCACAATTTCAGAATCACTTCCAGATAATCCTCTGTCCCATCTCACATCAAAGGCAACTTTGCCAAATTCGACACCGGCACCAATGTGTAATCCTAAAGTAAAATCATCAAATTCTACATCTGTATTATCCAATGTAAAATCTTCAGCCAATACATATTGAAAATCAGGACCTGCAAAAATATATACAGGACCCAAAATTTTCATACCAACCACAATAGGTACGTCAATTTTTTTGGTAGTCATGGCTTCATCATTTTCAAATTCGGTTTTATATTGGGTATATAAAACTTCTCCTTTCAAGAAAATATCGGTATAATTCATTTTCAACCACAATCCGCCGTGATAACCTATACTGCTTTGCGCTCCATGAATGATGTTATCACCTACGGTCTGTAATTCATTTAAATCTCCACTAAAATTGTAATTCAATCCACCTTGTAGTCCATATTGGGTGTTTTGTGCCATTGTCAGTAAGGAACTTGAAATAATGGCTAAAGTTAAAATTGCTTTCTTCATATTTTATAATTAGGTTTTTAAATGTTAATATAACGATGGAATGGCAAATATATTATTTTACTTTTACTTCAAACATTTTTTGATTTCCTATAAAACCTTTTAATTCATCTTCAGGGCTTACTTTTCCAACTCCAGCAGGTGTACCTGTGAAAATTAGGTCTCCAATTTTCAATGTAAAATATTGAGAAACATAAGCTATAATCTCATCAATTTTCCACAACATCAAGGAAGAATTGCCTTTTTGTACCCATTCTTCGTTTTTGATTAATCCGAATTCGATAGCATTGATATCTTCAAAATGTGCTTTTGGAAGAAAATCTCCTATGACGGCACTACCATCAAAGGCTTTGGCTTTTTCCCATGGCAAACCTTTATCTTTGAGCTTATTTTGTAAATCTCTTGCAGTAAAATCTATCCCCAATCCAATTTCGTCATAGTATTTGGGGGCAAATCTCGTAGCGATGTGTTTGCCTAATCTATTGATTTTTACCACAATTTCCACTTCATAATGTATGTCATTGGAAAATTCGGGAATATAAAAAGGATTGTGTGCAGGTAATATAGCCGAATCGGGTTTCATAAAAATAACCGGTTCGCTAGGGCGTTCATTTTGCAATTCAGCGATGTGTTCGGCGTAATTGCGTCCAATGCAAATAATCTTCATAAATATGTTGACTTAAGATAAATTCATTACAAAAATAAGGTTTTATCCTTTGCACTCGCTATGTTTGTGATTTATCCTTATTTTTGTAGCTCAATCTTTTCTTGATGCAAGTATCCATAGTTATTGTCAATTATAATGTTAGTCACTTTTTACACCAATGTGTATTAAGTGTTAAGGCTGCATTACAAGGCATGACCGGTGAAATCATCGTGGTGGATAATCAATCGACCGATGATTCTCAAAGTAGGATTCAAACTCATTTTCCTGAAGTTATTTGGATAGGAAACCACTATAATGTTGGATTTTCAAAAGCCAATAATCAAGGTGTTGCTCTAGCAAAGGGAAAGTATATTCTCATTCTCAATCCCGATACGATTATCAGTGAGGATACCTTAGTGAAACTATATCAATTTGCCGAAAAAAATCCGAGTAAAGGTGCTATTGGTGTACCGTTATATGACGGAAGCGGAACATTTCTACCCGAAAGCAAGCGAAATATTCCCCGAATTTGGGTTTCAATTCAAAAAATGCTAGGAATAACACATGCGTATTATGCCACACATCTTTCAGAAAATGAAAGTGGAGATGTATCCATATTGGTTGGTGCTTTTATGTTGATGGAGAAGTCCAAATACGTTGAAGTAGGTGGATTTGATGAAGATTATTTTATGTATGGGGAAGATATTGATTTGAGTTACAAACTTTTGAAGCGTGGTTATACCAATTATTATTTGGCTAATACGCAAGTCATACATTACAAAGGAGAAAGTACACTTAAAAACACGGCATACTTACGCAACTTTTACGGATCCATGCAAATCTTTTACAGAAAGCATTTTAAAATCAATTTCTTTTATGATTTTATAATAGGATTGGGAATTCAATTTTGGTATTTTCTCAACTATTTCAGACTAAAATCGGCAAATCAAAATACCCCATTGCCGAAGCATATACTATATGTAGGAAGTGAAAATGATATATACGTCCAATTGCAAAAATATTATCAAGATTCTGAGGTGTTTGTTTTTGCTATTTGTAGTACGCGTGCCATTTCTCGATTTGATGATTTGGAGCAAATAAAAAAAATGATTTCAGAAAAGGGTATTCAAGAAATAGTCTTTGACCATCAAAATAACCCGTATTCCAAAATCATTTTTTACATGATTCAACTTTCATCTCATCCTTTAACATTCAGAATACATCCTTCCCAAACAGATTTTATAATAGGAAGTGATGCACGAACCACTAAAGGAAGTGTTATTCAACTGAAATAATTTTACACTACCGCATATCCATCAGGAAGTATTGCCCCTTTTTTAACGACAATGATACCGTCTTTTACAGTAAACAACTTGTTGTTTTGATCGGGAAGGTGTTTTCCTCCAATCAATTTGACATCATTTCCTATTCTACAATTCTTATCAATAATGGTATATCTGATGTGGCATCTTTCACCGATGCCTATATTAATGATTCCTTTTTCGTAATTGGTTCGTAAATCTTCCAGATTTTCATAATAATCACTACCCATCAAATAAGAATCCTGAACTGTACTGGATGCGCCAATACGACTTCTGATACCGACTACAGAATGCTCTACCCGAGCCCCATTTATGATACAACCTTCGGCTAAAATAGATTTATTTATAGTTGTAACACCAGAAATTTTGGAAGGTGGCAGAATTCTAGCACGTGTATAAATGCGTTGATTATTATCAAACATGTTAAATTTTGGAATATTATCGGTCAAACCTAAATTGGCTTCAAAAAATGATTCAATATTTCCGATATCGGTCCAATAACCTTCGTATTGATAACTCACCACTTTGTTTTCAACAATGGATTGTGGAATGATTTCCTTTCCAAAATCTTTGGTATCGGGATTGGACATCAATTTGTTTAACAAATCTCTATTGAAAATATAGATACCCATAGATGCTAAATAATGACGACCTTCATTTTTCATTTCGTCACTTACTTCAGATGTCCAATCGGGTAATAATTCAGGTTTGGGTTTTTCAATAAAAGAAGTGATAACAGATTTTTTATCTGTTTTCATGATGCCAAATTCTGAAGCTTCTTTTGCATTCACCGGAAGTGTAGCAATGGAAATGGCTGCTTTACTTTTAATATGAGCTTCCAACATTTTATTGAAATCCATTTGATACAATTGATCTCCCGATAATATCAAAGCATAATCGTAACTGTAATTCTTAAAATGTGGCATACATTGTCTTACCGCATCGGCTGTGCCTTGAAACCAAGTAGGGTTATCGGGCGTTTGTTCAGCCGCCAAAATATCAACAAAAGCTTCGTCAAAATTACTGAAGTGGTATGTGTTTTTGATATGTCTGTTGAGAGAAGCCGAGTTGAATTGGGTCAACACAAAGATACGTTTGATATTGGAGTTGATACAATTGGAAATCGGAATGTCAACCAATCGGTATTTACCTGCAATAGGAACCGCTGGTTTGGATCTCGTTTCTGTCAAAGGAGACAATCTCGAACCGGCTCCTCCACCCAGAATAATGGCTAATGTATTGATGTTCATAATTTGAAATATTTATTGGGTTTAACCCTTACTTTTTAATTTAATATTGATTTTACCAGCTATCGGCAGTTTTGACAATTAATTCCTTGTAAACTTCCAAATACGTATTGGCTACTTTTTCCCAAGAATGATTGATTTTCATTCCGGTTTTAATCACTTTATCCATATTTTCTTCATCTTTATACAAACCTATAGCTCTACCAATTGAATAAACGACATCTTCTACGCTAGCTTGATCATGGCAAATGCCGTAACCAAAATCACCGATATCAATGATAGTATCTTTCAGTCCGCCTGTACGTCTTACAATGGGTACTGTACCATAACGCAAGGCATACATTTGATTTAAGCCACAAGGTTCGACACGGGAAGGCATCAATAGGAAATCGGCTCCGGCGTATATTTGATGGGAAACTTGTTCATTATATCCAATATAGGCATTATAATTTCCCTTATAAATGGGCATTAATTTTTGTAAATGGCTTTCTACTTCCGGATCACCCGAACCCAAAATAAGAATATTGACTTGTTGATGAAAATCATTGAGTACAATGCTACACATATGTGGTAATAAATCGGCTCCTTTTTCGCCTACCAATCTACCTATAAAGGCAAATAAAGGTTTTGTGGGGTCGAGATTAAATTGTTCACATAAGGCAGCTTTATTGGCTTCTTTACCTTTTTTAAAGCTTCGGGTTGAATAATTTTGGACCAAAAAAGAATCAGATTGAGGATTCCAAACATCCACATCAATTCCATTTAAAACTCCTATGGATTTTGGTCTTTCATGTCGCAATAAATCTTCTAAGCCATTGGCTGCAAAGGACATTTCTTCCAAATAGCTGGGAGAAACCGTACTCACTTGCCAAGCACATTTGATGGCTGATGCCAATGGATTGATATGACCATTCCATTCTAGAAAACCAATTTTATTATGTTCGAATTCGGGTAAAAGGTATAATTTCTCAAATCCAAAATCACCGTGATATTGCGCATTGTGTATGGTGAGGAAAGTAGGAACTCTAGAAAGAGATTTATAGGCATGCGCAAATTTCAGCATAAATGGAATTAAACCCGTATGATGATCATGGATGTGAATTATATCGGGAAATTGTTTGGATTCAATGAGCCAATTTAAAAATGCAATTTGGAAAGTAACAAATCGTTCGGCATCTTGACCCCATTCATATACGTTTGCTGATCCAAAAAATGGCGGAATATCTATCAGGTATAATTCATAACCCAATTCATTAGTTGGATCGGTATCAACGGTAAAAGGATAGGTTTTTTGACCTAATTTCAAATTCCCTTTGAATACATTTTTAAATTTTCGTTGGGTTACATAGCTGGTTTTATACTTCGGAACCACTACTTTAACCTTCTGTTGCAATAGGGTTTGGTATTTGGGCAGTGCTCCTACTACATCGGCCAAACCTCCTACTTTGGCTATCGGATAACACTCTGCACTTACGTGAAATATGTTCATTTTTTTGGATTGATTTTGAATTTGAATTGATTTAAAATTGAGTTCCTAAAATTACAACAACTTCTGAGGATTTACAAATTTTTTTTATGTTTTTGTAGGGACATGTCGCCAACTGTCCCTACATCGAATTATAAGTATATTTTTTAACTGAATTAAATTGATACTGATCCCTACCAACCTGAAATTTATAGGACTGGTTGGGATTTGTCATGATTGGTCACATCAGGTCACATCAGGTCACAATTGGTCACGACAGATTACGACAGGTCACGACCTGTCGCTACGTTGGGAATGTTTGATGGATATGTTATTTTTATTTTCAATCCATTTTGTTTTGTTACGTTTTTGTAATTACTTTTGGACTCAACAGATTCAATTTAATAATGCCTCAAATTCAACTCGGCTTATTTGAAAACAAGAGACAATTTACCTTACTGGTAATTATTAATGCTTTTGTAGGAGGCATGGTTGGAATGGAACGCAGTATCATTCCACAATTTGCCGAAAGTCAGTTTGGAATTGATTCTAAAACCGCTCTTTTATCTTTTATTATCGCTTTTGGGATTACCAAGGCTTTGACCAATTATGTAACCGGTCGTTTGGCCAATCGAATGGGGCGAAAAAAACTTCTGGTTTACGGTTGGGTCCTTGCACTTCCCATCCCTTTTCTATTGATTTATGCCGAAACGTGGAATTGGGTACTTTTAGCCAATATTTTATTAGGAATGAGTCAAGGATTGACTTGGAGTAGTACAGTGGTTATGAAAATTGATTTAGTTGGCGAAAAGAACCGAGGTTTGGCTATGGGTTTGAATGAGTTTGCCGGCTACTTTGCCGTAGGTTTAATTGCTTTTTTAACCGGAACTATTGCTCAAAAATATGGCGTTACACCTTACCCTTTTTACGTGGGTGTATTCATTTCCGTTGTAGGTTTGCTTTTGAGTTGGATATGGGTCAAAGACACACGTGCTTTTGCACATCATGAAGACCAAACAGATCAGACGCCGACATTGCAAAACGTTTTTTGGGAAACAACATTACGACACAAAACTTTGAGTTCGATTACCCAAGCCGGATTAATCAACAATTTGAATGATGGTATGATCTGGGGATTATTGCCCTTAGTACTTATCGGATGGCATTATGATGCAAGTGGGATTGGGATTATAACAGCCATTTACCCTACCGTTTGGGGTATTGGGCAATTATTTACCGGTAAAATGTCTGATCATTATTCCAAGAAAAAACTTTTATTTTGGGGTATGTCGATGCAAGGATTTGCTATTATCCTTATTCCTTTTTCTGAAAATTTTTGGTATTTATCATTGTTGTCTGCTCTTTTAGGATTGGGGACAGCTTTGGTTTATCCTACCTTTTTATCGGGTATTGCGCAAGTATGCAGTCCGAAACAACGAGCAGAAAGCATAGGGGTATTTCGGTTGTGGAGAGATTTGGGTTATGCCATTGGCGCTCTATTATCAGGAATTACTGCAGATCTATTTGGTATTGAGGTAGCTATTATTTGCATTGGAGTTTTGACTTTGATTTCGGCTGGTATCATTCGGTTTCGAATGCCCAAAGGGATTTAAGTCAATTAATTTTTACCATAACAAATATCCATTTTAAGTCCATTTTAAAACATTCTAAACTTTTCCGATATTTATGTCCAAATCCATTCAAATCGTCCAAACCGAAATCTTATCCAACCAATGGTATGTTTTAAGAAAAATAACGTATCAACATACCAAAACAGACGGAACCTTGCAAACTCAATCTCGAGAAGTTTATGATAGAGGCAATGGAGCTGCCATTTTATTGTATCATCTCCCAACAAGAAATGTTATTCTTACACGTCAATTCAGATTGCCAACCTATGTAAACGGGAATCTGGACGGAATGATGATTGAAGTTTGCGCCGGACTTTTGGACGAAGACCATCCCGATGATTGTATCAAAAAGGAAACGCTAGAAGAAACCGGTTATCTTATTTCGGAGGTAACCAAAGTGATGGAAGCTTATATGTCACCTGGAGCGGTTACTGAAATCATCCATTTTTATGTAGCTGCCTATACCCCTGAAATGAAAATAGGTGTAGGTGGCGGATTGGAACAGGAAGGAGAAGATATTGAAGTCTTAGAAATTCACATTGACGAAGCGATGAAAATGGTAGAAACCGGTGTTATTAAAGATGCTAAAACGATTCTTTTATTACAATATGTGACATTACATGTGTTGAAAGAGTAGACCAATAGATAGTCCCTATGGGACATTTTATTGGAATCTTTTGTTTTTTGAGTAACCAAGAGGTTGTCCCTATGGGACATTTTATTGGAATCTTTTGTTTTTTGAGTAACCGAGAGGTAGTCCCTAAGGGACATTTTATTGGAATCTTTTGATTTTTGAGTAACCAAGAGGTTGTCCCTACGGGACATTTTATAGAAATTTTGTTTGAAATAAATCTCAGAGCTACATTAAAATTTATTTCAAAAATGCACTTACAGAGTCCACAAAAACCGCAAATGAATGATCTACTTCATCGGCATTTTTCTCGGTAAGAGGAAATGGAATGATATGTGAATACGGATGTGAGAAATCTTCAATTTGCACATCAACAGCAATATTGCGATATCCTCCTTGAAGGGTATTGAGTGCTTCCACTGCCGGCGTAACTTTATCTTTTTTGAGTACTAAAGATTTGATTTGATGTTGTAATTCAACGATTCGTTTTTCCCTTTCTTCTTCATAATAATTGTAGCGCAACATGACTTTGAACCAACTTTCTTCTTTGTGAAGTTGCGTATCTTGATAATGTGCCAATCGGGTAACATTGGCAAAATTTGAGTTTAATAATTCGGCAAAGGATTTTTGCATGGCTACGGCTGCTCTTGCATCCATGATGTATTTTGAAATGGGAAACATACGGTCAATAGTCATTCCACCACAAAAACAAAACAATTTTGAGTTTGTGAAAATTTCATTAGGATTGGCCATCATCAAAATCATCGACAAAAAAGAACCGATGGAATAACCAAAGAGATCCAAGGTAGAATCAGGATGAATGTCTTCACATTTTCCTTGTTTTACCATCGTATTGAATTGGATGATATCAGAATATGTTTGTAAACCCGACCAAAAAATCCGTTGAGGATTGCTCTCCAAACGGGTACTGATGGCTGCATTTACATAGGAGCTTTCTGAGTTATCGGGAAAATTGGAGCTGCGTTGATGGGAGACTTCAAACATATCTTTGCGTTCGCTCCAGGCTTCCGGTGCTCTATCCATGTGAAAAGCTATTGGAAAAAGAACTACGGCTTTTTGGGTGCGTCTAGCCAATTCACAAGCCCAAGGCAAGTATTTATCCCATTTTTTTTCGTTCAAACCGTGAAATAGGATGATTGCCCCATGGGTTTGTTCTAACAAACTGCCCTTGATGATGTGGTATTGGAAAGATTTATTACAAGAAATATTGAAATCGGAAGTGTCTAAAAGAGAAACTTCATTTTCATTTATTTCATTGACATCTTCATAGTGAATGGCATGTTTGTTACAAAATAACCGTCCGCTTCCATTTAATAAAAAAGGTGCATTTTCCGACTCAAATTCATGGTGTGAAATAGATATTCCCAACTCGGAAATAATTTTCCTATTTTGAGGTAATTCAAAATGAGTTTTGAGTATTTGATGTAATTGGTAATAATGCACTTACAAGTCTTTTGTATTAAAAACTCTCTAAATTAAGCATTATTATGAGATAAATGAATGAATTAGATTGTTTATAAACATATGTAAATGAGAAACAATTGATTCCAATGGATTTGTATGACAAGTATCAAACAATCATTAAGTGTATTTTAATATCATCATGATTAGCTAGTAACTATCCTTTTTCCCGATGAAACACGATTAAGTAATCAACTTGACTCCACAATTTTTAATACTCATTCGATTTGGTTGAAACAAAAGTCATTTTGGTTTAATACTAATTAACTTTGTTTTAAACAAAAGTCGTTTTGGTTTAATGCTAATTAATTTTTGCTTAAGTAAAAGTCATTTTGGTTTTATGATTTTCAATTTAGAGTTCAATATTGTTATAAAATTAATAAACCTACGAGGTTTTGGAAACCTCGTAGGTTTGAATGCATTAACAATCACTGCAATTAATAAGGTATTAATGGCAACAATGATTAAATTAGATTAATAATTTATGAACATATTCTAACGAATATTTCGCTTACGTATTAAGCACTACAATCACTGGTCACTCTATCCACAATTGTCAAAAACCATTGGTCGTTGATTTTGGTCATATAGAAAACGAGTTCGCCTCCTTGTGCATCAGAAAGTACAACTCTTTTGCTGTTTTTTTCCAATTCTTTCATGGCGTTGATATCCGTTTCAGCTATTTGTTGGCCTCCGAATTCATTTTGATTCAAAGCTGCTGTAGAGAGAATTTGGTCAGCTACGGTGGTATCACAGAATAAACCTGATTTACTCCATTTCATAGATTCACAATCAAAAGTGGGAAGAGATTCAAAAACTACTTTATCAACTGCTGTAAAAGCCGCATAAAAATTATAATCGGGAACGGGGTTGGCAAAATCTATTTTATCCAATTTTACAAATTCGTCTAAAACGCCTCTACGGAAAAGAATGGTCAAACCTTTGTCGGGAGATATCATTTTATTTAAAGTAGCTGCATCATTTTCTTGAAATGCTTTCACTACCTGAACGATTGTTTTTTCTAATTCCGCATTGGTATTTTCAGCAGGTTTACAACTATTTAAATTGAAACTCAAGCCTGAGATTAACAAAACTACAAGTACTAATTTGATTTTTGTGTTTTTCATTTGGTGTATTTGGTTTATTTGATATTAAAAAAATAGAAATTAGGTTTAAATTATTCTTATTCGAGCATCAACGGCTACTACATCTGTTTCGGTTGCCAATAAAGGATTGAGGTCCAATTCCTCAATTTCGGGTAAGTATTGTACTAATTCCGACACCTTCAAAATGATGTTGGCAAATTGAGCAATAGGGATACCTTTTTTACCTCGAATACCTTTGAGAATAGGATACGCTTTGAGTTTTTGAATCATACTTTCAATTTCGGATTCAGCCAATGGCGTCAATCCCATACTCACATCTTTCATCACTTCAATCATGATGCCGCCTAATCCACATACGATGGTGTGGCCAAAATTACCCTCTTTCTTCGCACCCACATAGATTTCCATCCCTGAAAACATGGGTTGGATTAACACACCGGTGGCATCTTTGAGCAGCATAAGGGATTCAAAATGTGATTGCAATGCTGTGGCATCTGCGATATTCAAACGCACACCGCCTACATCGGTTTTATGAATGGGACCAATGACTTTGGCAACCATTGGATAAGAAATATTAATACGATCTAAGTCGGATGCATGGGTCAATACTTGTTCAGGTACGATAGGAATCTCCATGATTTGAAACAATCGGTTGATGGTTTCGGGTGGCAGATAACCGGTGGCTCCTGCTATTTCTTTTTTCAATGCTTGTTGCCATTCGGGATTGGGATGAAAAACTCCGATTTCAATAGTTTTCGTATGAGCTACTTTGGCTAATGCATTTCCAAAACTCACTTCGTCAAAAAAAGCAAAGTTGCCATGTGACACAAAGGTTTCAATCTCTTCTTTCACATTGATCACCGATGGTAAAATGGGATAAATGGGTTTGCGTGAAGATTTCATTTGGGCTTCCAATACCTCATAGACTTCGGCAACGCCAAATAATCCCGGACTTCCAAATATCACTACCATGGCATCAATTGCATCGAATTCCTTATCGCAATAAGTCAATATGGTATCCAATTGTTGGGCAGTTCCGGTAGCTAAAAAATCTATAGGATTACTCACTGATGAACCCGGATAGAGTTGAGTCAACAATTCTTCGGTTTTAGGATGCGTGATTTTGGGAACTTCCAATCCGTTTTTACTCAACACATCGGTCAGCATGACAGCCGGACCACCTGCATGTGTAATGATACAAATATTTTTCCCTTTCAATTGAGGATAAGTCAATACACCTGCCACGTGAATTAATTCATCTCTTCCATGACATCGGATGATTCCTGCCTTTTGGAACAAAGTATCTACAGCAGTATCGGCATTGGCAATGGCACCTGTATGGGATGAAGCCGCACGACTTCCCGCTTCCGAACTACCGGCTTTGATGGCTGCAATCACAGCCCCTTTCTCCCGAAGAGAACGTGCATGTTTTAGTAGTTTTTGAGGATCTTGGACACTTTCGATGTACAATAATTTGATAGGAGAAGAAGTCCCATGAATATAGGTTTCATCCAGATGTTGTAACACCTCTTCAACTCCAATTTGAGCCGAATTTCCTACCGAAAAAACTGAATTGAAAGTCAGGCCATTCCTCATAGCCGCTTCCATAATAAAAACTGCTGTAGCACCTGAACCTGAAATAAAATCAACACCTTTTGGATCTAATGCCGGAATAGGCGTTGTGAAAACACCTGCAAAATGGGTATTGAACATCCCAATATTATTGGGACCTAAAAGTGTTCCGCCTACCTTATTAATGAGGTTTACAATTTCAGATTCCATCGCTTTTCCAACAGCATCTTGCTCGCTAAAACCAGCTGAAAAAATGATAAATGCTTTGGTGTTTTTGGTTTCGGTCAAGGTTTTTACAATGTCCACACAATACTTGGCAGCCACAGCTATGATAGCCATATCTACTTCAGGCAATTGAGAAACATCTTGATAACAAAGAATTCCTTGTACTTGCGTCAACTTGGGATTGACTCCATATAAGGATCCTTTAAAATCGTGGGAAACGAGATTGTATAAAACTTTTCCTCCCGGAGTTTGAACATTATCAGAAGCTCCAACAATGGCAATAGACAGTGGATGGAGGAGTTTGGGGTTGAGCATTTTTGAAATTAGAAATTAGAAATTAGAAATTAGAAGTTAGAATTAAAAAAATTCAAAAACATGCCCTGAGGGAAAGATTTAGTGAATACCTATTTTTACAGAAATTCAAATATACTTAGAATTTCCAATTTAAACCAATTCCATCGCATATTCTCGACCTGCGTCAAAAGCTTTGAGATTCAATTCTAATACGCGATCCCCTTTTTTATCGAAAAGACTTTTAATAGCTGCTCTTAAGGCTCTTTCTTTGATAGGAATATGGTTGGAAACGACACCCAACATGACCAAATTGGATGCTTTGGCATTGCCAATTTTTTGAGCAATTTCTGAAGCATCGATAATCATGTGATTGGGAAAAGTTTTTATAGTGTCCAAAATTCGTTCTTTTTGGGGATAATTGGCAATATTTTCAAAAGTTTCACTATCGGTCAACAACCATCCATCTTTTTTCAAAAAAGGTAAGTATCTCAATAATTCCATAGGTTCGGTAGCCAAAATGACATCGGCATGCCCCAAAGGAATTATGTCAGAATAAATGACATCATCTGAGATCCGAACGTGAGAATATACTACTCCACCTCTTTGACTCATTCCGTGCACTTCCGATTGTTTGAAAAAAAGTCCATTGTTGAGACATGCTAAATCTAAAATACTTGCTACGGTTAAAACACCTTGTCCACCTACGCCTGCTAAAATGATATTTGTGGTCATATTTTAAATGTTGAATATTATTAAATTACGCTGTAAATCATCGAATTAATTCTGAATTCAAAAAATTCTGAATTAAACATAAGATAATTCTTTGGCTATTTTCTTTCTATCTATGGGTAAGCGAACGCAAGCTCTTTGGGAAATAATAACTGAAACACCTTTATAATTAATTTCCTCTTTGAGTAGTGCTACGTTTTTTTCGTGATTTTTCGGTAAAGGTTCCATGATACGCACGTGTTTGGGTTCTACGCCCAATCCTAAACAAATATTCTTCAATTTGGCCAATGCCGATGAATCTTGTCCACCAGTCATGGCAATTGCTGAATTATCGGATATGACTATGGTAACTGGTGCATTATCATTCACACAATCCAAAAGTCCGGTCATTCCCGAATGAGTAAAAGTAGAATCTCCAATGATGGCAATAGCCGGAAAAACACCTGCATCGGCTGCTCCTTTGGCCATAGTAATAGACGAACCCATATCAATTAAAGTACTGATGATATTGTAAGGTGGCAAAGCACCTAAAGCATAACACCCAATATCTCCAAAAATCTGTTTGTTTCCAATAATTTTTTGGATTTCTTCCAAGGCGTTAAAAGTGTCAATATGTCCACATCCTTCACACAATTGTGGTGGTCGAGGTTGGACAAATGCAGGAACTTCTACATTGACAATTTCTTTTAATCCTAGAGCTTTGGCAACAACATCTGGATTTAATTCTCCTGTACGATTGAGATGTCGGGTCAACTTACCTATCACTTTATTATTATTTCCAAAAAAATCGTGGAGTTGTTCTTCAATAAATGGATAGCCATCTTCCAAAACCAAAATTTGCTTACAAGTATCATTCAAGTATTTCAATTGTTCATAAGGTAATGGATATTGACTCAATTTCAAAACCGAATAAGGACATTTGTTGTGTTCAAAATTTTCCATTAGATAATTGTATGCAATCCCACTCGCAACTATTCCCAATGAAAAATCATGTCCGATGGAAAGTTGGTTAAATGGCGATTCTTCGGCACAAGATCTCAAAACTTGGGTTTTTGCAACCAATTTATCGTATTGCGGACGCGCTTTAGAAGGTATCATTTTAAACCTATCAATATTGGGAATAAATGATTTTTCGTTTTGTTTGTCGGGAACATTAAAAGTAACTAATGATCTAGAATGAGCCAAACGGGTCACCAAACGCAATAAAACAGGTAATTCTAATTGTTCAGAAATATTGAAAGCATGACGAACACCATCATAAGCTTCTTGTTGGTTACTCGGTTCGAATATCGGAATTTTGGCAAAATGAGCTAAATACCGAGAATCTTGTTCGTTTTGAGAAGAATGCATAGATGGATCATCGGCTACGGCAATAACTAAACCACCGTGAATCCCTGAAATTGCCATGTTCATAAAAGCATCCATCGCTACGTTGAGCCCAACGTGCTTCATGGCAACCAAAGCTCTTTTACCGGCATAAGACATGCCCAGAGCAGCCTCCAAAGCTGTTTTTTCATTGGTGGACCAACTGGCGTGGATATCTAGATGGTGTTCTTTTTTGTATTTCTGAATGTACTCTGTGATTTCTGTAGAAGGAGTTCCAGGATAAGCATAAACGCCACTGATTCCGGCGTCCAATGCACCTTGTGCAACCGCTTCATCACCCATAACAATGTGTCTCATAATAAAATGATTATTCTAAAAAAATAATTAAGGCTAAATTACATCGGTTTGCTTCAACTTAATATGACTTAAATCAGGGATTTGAAAATGATAAAAAAAATTATGTACTTTTGTCTTTTAAACTAAACTACACAAACTACTTTATTGTATGGCAAAATACGAATTGAGAATTCCAAAATTGGGTGAAAGTGTCATCGAAGCTACGCTTACAGCATGGCTCAAAGAAATAGGTGATCCCGTCATAGCCGACGAAGGAATATTTGAAGTCGCAACCGATAAAGTAGATACTGAAATTCCCTGTGAAGTTTCAGGTATATTAATAGAAAAAAGAGTACAAGTTGATCAAGTAGCCAAAATCGGTCAAATAGTGGGAATTGTTGAAACCGATGCATCAGATGTACCGGTTAAAAAAGTTGAAAAAGAAGTATCCAAGCCTGTTATTGAAGTTCAACAACCTGAAGAAGTTCCAACAGTTGTTTCCAAAATTATCGAAGAAATACAACCCGAAAAAGTATCAATTTCTACTACAGAAGACCGTTATTATTCTCCATTGGTTAAAAGTATTGCTGAAAAAGAAGGGATTGCTCAATCTGAATTGGATGGTATTGTAGGTACCGGTTTAAATCAAAGATTGACCAAAGACGATATTTTAACATACGTTCAAAATAGAAGTCAAACTACTGCTCAACCCATTGTACCAACTGCTGGAAAAATAAATATTTCTAAGAGTCAAGTATCTTTAGGAGATGAAATCATCCCGATGGACCGCATGGGCAAATTGATTGCCGACCACATGATTATGTCCAAACAAACATCGGCTCACGTACAATCTTTCATTGAAATTGACGTGACTAAAATGGTGCAATGGCGGGATAAAAATAAAGACACATTTCTAGAAAAGACCGGAGAAAAACTTACCTATACTCCTATATTGATGTTGGCAGTTACCCAAACCATTATTGATTATCCAATGGTGAATGTCAGTGTTGAAGGCACTAATATCATCAAGAAAAAACACATCAACTTGGGAATGGCAACCGCATTATCCAATGGCAATCTGATTGTACCTGTGATTAAAAATGCGGAAGAATTGAACTTGCTGGGTATGGCTAAAGCCGTCAATAGATTAGCCGATTTGGCACGAAATAACAAACTTTCCCCGGATGACATACAAGGTGGAACTTATACGGTTACCAATGTAGGTTCGTTTGGCAGTATCACAGGAACACCAATAATCAATCAACCACAAGTCGCCATTTTAGCATTGGGAGCCATTAGAAAAATGCCTTCAGTAATTGAAACCCCGCATGGAGATTACATCGGTATTAGAAACAAAATGATCGTAGCCCATTCCTATGATCATAGAGTGATTAATGGGGCTTTGGGTGGACAATTTATTTTGAGATTGAAGGAAATTATTGAAAATTTTGACGAAAGTCAAACGTATGGCTAATATATTTATACTATTAGGCAACTTGTTTTTTATAGCCATTATCATATATGGTTATTATGCTGATTACGAATGAGACCCAAAAGAGTTAAACTTTCGTTCAAAATATTTCTAAAAGTTCTAATGGTTTTAACTTACTGCTTGTCCCCATAAAATTTGGAATTTCTAATTTTAACAACTTATAAATCATTATTATCTTATGAAATTTTTTATAGACACAGCCAATTTGAGTCAAATTAAAGAAGCCGAAGCACTAGGCATTTTGGATGGCGTAACAACCAATCCATCACTTATGGCCAAGGAAGGCATTACCGGTGAAAAAAACATTAAAAATCATTACAAGGAAATCTGCAGAATTGTAAGTGGACATGTAAGTGCTGAAGTCATAGCCACCGATTATGATGGCATGATACGAGAAGGAAAAGAATTGGCAGCCTTGGATCCATTAATTGTAGTCAAAGTACCTATGACCAAAGAAGGGATCAAAGCCATTAAATATTTCACCAAACAAGGAATTAAAACCAATTGTACTTTAGTGTTTTCGGTAGGTCAAGCACTTTTAGCAGCCAAAGCAGGTGCTACCTATGTATCTCCATTTTTAGGCAGATTGGATGACGTGGCTACAGATGGTTTGAATTTGATTGCAGAAATGCGTCAAGTATTTGACAATTACAACTTCCAAACGCAAATATTGGCAGCTTCCATCAGACACACGATGCATATTGTAGATTGTGCCAAAATAGGAGCCGATGTCATAACCGCACCACTCAGCGCCATGGAAGGTTTGTTTAATCATCCATTAACCGATTCAGGATTGAAGAAATTTTTGGAGGATTACAACAAACTCAATAGTTAAAGTCACTTGTTTCAACTGAGTTATTGGAATGTTTTTTTAAGGAATTAAAGAAAGGATAGAACTATATTCTAAGTGTTATTTAGCTCTCGTAAAAATCGCACTTAATTTCACAGTTCTTTAACGCGTTACTTTTTTGGTTTCTGTTAATATTGCACATGCAAAAATATCTATTTCTCATTCTGCTTGGTCTTTCATTCGGCGCTTGGTCACAAGAAACGGGTGAAGTACATTCCATCTTAAAAACATTAAGGGGCAAAATTATAGATGGTTCTACCCAGAAAGCTTTGTCCAATACACACATCATCAATTTGAATAGTGTGACGGCTACCATTTCCAACAGTTCCGGAGATTTTGGCATTAATGTTCAAGTCAATGACACTTTGTACTTTTCGTATGTAGGCTATCAATCCATCAAATTAAAAGTTACTCATGACCTATTAAAAGGAAATGACCTTGAAATCAGCATGTATGAAACACCTGTTGAATTGAGTGAAGTCAAATTAAAACCTTACAAACTCATAGGTGTTCTGGAAGTTGATGCTAAATTGGTTCCCATAGACAAATTTGAACGTATTCACATCAGTGGTTTACCCCAGACATTTGAAACCGGTGCACCAGTATCACATGTTTACAACAAACCGACAGATGCAATTTTCCATCCTATTGACTTTATGTATGAACTATTTGGAAAAAAACCACAGCAGCTCAAAAAATTACAAAAGCTTAAAACTGAAGATGATTTACGCGAATTGTTGGAAGAAAAAGCTAACAGAGAAGTATTGATGGAATATTTGGAAATGGATAAAGAACAACTGAATTCTTTATTGGATTATTGCAATTACTCAGATTATTTCATTCGAAATGCAACCGATTTGCAAATCATTGAAGCCGTACTAGAATGTTATGAAAATTTCAAAGCATTGAAAAATGGAAGTACACAGAAGGAAAGAATTACCGAATAATAAAAAAGGTCAGCAAATGCTGACCTTTTTTATTATATATAAATTGTAAAATTATTTTGCTGCTTGTTTCAACAATTCTTTTTTTTCTTTGTTTTCTTTAAATCTATCAATCCAAGATCCAAACAACCATATAGGAACGATGACGGTTAAAGCAAAAATCAACAACCAAAATCCGGCTGAAAAGATGAACAAGAAAAGTAATACCCCTGAGAATTGTGAAAAATCCATGATTAATTGATTTAATTATGGATACAAAAATAGAAAAAAAAGTTTTTATACCACAATTTTCCTCATAAATTTTAAACAGGTTATTAACAAGAAATAAATAAAAATAATTAATGGTGTGAAATCTTTGTAATTTAGTACAACTTGCTGACTTGGTAGATCAAGCGTATTGTTTTGATTAATGAGTTTAATTGGGTAAAATCTTAAAGGATGCTTTCTAAATTAAACTTTTCCAACAACTTTTTAGACAATTACCCAATAACTTTATTATGTAAAAATCACTTTTCATAAGCAGACTGTTATCGTTTTAACCTTTCATATCCAATGTTAAATTTTCATCTCAATCAAAAACTTAACATTGTAATGCCCTATTAATGATTTACATTTGCTTCATATTAAGTTAACTAAAACGTAACATTTGTAAAATTCTCAATATGGAAGAAAATAAACCAACCGAACAACCTAAGCAAATAGTAAAGAAAACTGTGACCAAGACTGCACCATCACCAAAACCGGCAGTTGCTCCTAGAAAACCTACGCCACGTAAAGCACCAGTTAAAAAAGTAGTATCCTCTGAACCTGAAGTTGTAGTAGCAAAGCTAGGTACTGAAGCTACCATACCTGAAATTACTGTTATTCCTGAAACCGTAATTGTTGAAAATCCAACATCTGAAGAAACTCAGAAATTGGATAAGAAAAGCTTAAAAAAATTAAAAAAAGCCAGTGACAAACTGAAAGAAAAAGAAAAAAAAGCGAAGAAGAAAGAGCAGGAAAAAGAGAAAAAAGAAAAGAAAAAGAAAAAAGAGAAAGCTAAAAAAGAAAAAAAACAGAAAAAACTTAAAGACAAAAAAGCAAAGAAAAAAGCAGCAGAGAAAAAGAAAAAAAATAAAAAGAAATCAAAGAAATAACGAACTTTTAAAACCGGAACAAATTGTTTCGGTTTTTTTTGTTTTAAAATATTTTAAATACATACTGAGTAATTAATATCAATTCACCAATAAATAAAGGAAAATACCTTATTTCTTTAACAAGTAATTAACTTTTCAAGCTGTCACAATGCCTTACTTTTGCCTACTGATAACTTGTTAAAAAAATAAATAGAATTTCACATCTCAAAAATGAATAAAATCTCATTATCAACCCTCATCCTTTTTTTGACCGGCATTTTAAGTTACGGACAAAACCCACAAGAAAGAACCATCGTTCACGTAACCGGTTCTGTTTTTGAAAAAGAAACCAATCAACCTTTAGAGTATGCTACTTTGGTATTCACGCCTGAAAAAGGCAAAAACGTCACCGGAGGCATCACCGATGAAAAAGGCAAATTTGACATCGCTTTACCAACTGGTACCTATACCATAACTGTTGAATTTTTCTCATTTCAAACCAAGACTTTAGCCAAACAAACCATCAATCAAAACTTGAATCTAGGAACGATTCTTTTGGATTCGGATGTGCAGACCTTAGGTGAAGTGGAAATTATAGCTGAAAAATCTACGGTCGAAGTTAGACTAGATAAAAAAATATACAATGTAGGTCAAGACATGACTGTTAAAGGTGGAAATGCTGCCGATGTGTTGGATAATGTGCCTTCTGTAACCGTAGACGTAGATGGAAATGTGAGTTTGAGAGGCAATGAAAGCGTTAAAATCCTCATCGATGGCAAACCCAGCGGTTTGGTTGGTTTAAGTGCTACCGATGCCTTACGTCAATTACCTGCCGATGCCATTCAAAAAGTAGAAGTCATCACGAGTCCATCAGCAAGATATGATGCTGAAGGCACAGCCGGAATCATTAACATCGTGTTACGCAAGGGAAAAGTAACCGGTTTTAATTCATCGTACTCTCTTACATTGGGTATACCAGAAAACTACGGCTTATCTACTAATCTCAATTATCGAACAAAAAAATTCAATGTTTTCTCCAATTTAGGTTACAACTATAGAAATTCCTTGGGTGAAGCCTACTTTTTCAACTACCTTGACTCTGAAGATGATAAAACTTCGGAAGAATTTAGAGATACTGAAAATTTACGCAAAAGTTTTAATGGAAATTTAGGGTTGGAGTACTTTCTTACAGAAAAAGCTTCGTTAACAGGAAGTTTTTTATACAGAACTGCACCCGGAGAATCAAATGTTAAATCTGATACCTATTTATATACCATTCCAACCGAATCTCGTCGAGAAGAATTAAACGAAGAAGATGATGAATTGATGGAATATGCTTTAAATTATACCCAGAAATTCAAAAAAGATGATCATAAATGGACGATAGATTTGAAATATCAGGATAATTTCGAAGACAATCAATCTTTTTATAACGAGTATTATATGGCTCCTACCAATAATTTTATTGACGCAGAAAAGACTTTTACAAATGATACCCAAAAAGATTGGCTTATCAAATCGGATTATGTATTACCATTAGGAGATAAAAAGCAATTTGAAATAGGTTTTCAAGCAAATTTAAAAGATCGTTCCACCGATTATAAAGTATTTGAATATATTGGTTCTACCTATGTTTTAAACACCGATATTTCAAATCTATTACAGAATAATGAAAACATATATGCTGCCTATGTTCAATATGGCACCAAATTCAACAAATTATCAGCCCTATTTGGGTTGAGAATGGAAGCAACTGATTTAAAAGTTGATGGGCAAGAAACTGTTGAATATCCAGATTTAAACTTTGATAAAAAATACACCAATTTTTTCCCAACTTTAAATATGACGTATGAATTATCCGACAGTGAGAATATCACATTGGGATACAATCGCAGAATTAGACGTCCACATTCACATCAACTCAATCCATTTTTAACTCGTACCAGTCAAACCAATATATTTCAAGGAAATCCCGATTTGGATCCTGTAATCAGTGATAGTTATGATATTGGATACTTTAAAAAGTGGGAAAAAGTAACTCTTAATACTTCCATCTATTACAACTATTCCAATAATGCCATCCAAATGATCAGAGTAGCATCAGGTGACTATATCAATGGAATTCCAGTTATTTATTCTACACCTGTTAACATGAGTAATGAAGACCGACTCGGAACTGAATTGTCAATCAGCTATTCTCCAACTAAAGCCGTACAATTCAGTAATAGTTTCAATTTCTTCCACTATTCAACAGATGGTTCTTACAATGACGTAGATTATTCGGGAGAAAATTTCAGTTGGTTTGATAGATTTTCAACCAAAATAAAATTTTCAAAAAAATCTGATTTCCAAGTTTCCTTCATGTATATGGGCCCACAAGAAACAGATCGGAATTTGAGAAAAGGAATGTTTTCTGCCAATGCTGCATACAGTTTGGATGTGTTGAAGGATAATGGAACTTTGTCCTTAAATGTAAGTGACATTTTCAATACAAGAAGCAGGGAATTCTATAGCTATTTTGATGATTTTAATTCTTTTGCTAAAATGCAATGGTCCAAACGTCAAATCAATTTGAACTTTACTTATAGATTAAACCAAAAGAAAAAACAAAGCCGACCAGCTAGAGAAGAAATGGGCGGTGGCGATGAAATTATGTAATAATAATTAGCCCTGATTTAAGGGTAAAAAATATTTAAACCGGAATTACTTACAACTTCACATGAAGCGAAAAAGTGATTCCGGTTTTATTTTTTAATCTTCAGGATCAATTTCGGTTATTTGAACTTTTTTCATATCCTTTTCATAGTAAAATGATGCCAAATAAAACAGAATCATTGCAATAATCAACATAACAGGTAGTATTTGAAATGCAGTAACCACATCGTATTTATCAATCAAATAGCCAATTATAACTGGTGCAATGGAAGCTCCCAATAGGTTTTGGACAATAACAGCAATGGAATAGGACACGGCTCTCAATCCAACTTGAACCACATCTTGAGTAACTGCTGCTATTGAAGGAGCAAATGCAGAAATAATGATTCCCAACATCAAAAACACGATATACTGTGTCAATCCTGGCGTGTAATTTATTGCTACAAAAAGTAAAATGGCAGAAATAAAAGTTGTAATGGTAGGAAATAACAATCTCGCTCTGATATTCTTTTTGCGCCATCGATCGGCTAAATAACCACCCAAAGGCGCTCCAACTATAGCCAAAAGTAAAACTATACTCGCTTTAAATCCGGCTTCTTTTTCATTTATAACTATCGAATTTGTTTCTAGAAAAAACTTAGGCAACCAAGTCATTATCGCAGTGATGACAAAAATAACTGCAGCCATTCCAAAAGATGAAAACAAAAAAGAGGGTTTGTAAATAAACTCATTCAAAATCAATCTAGCTGTCGGTTTTTGAAAGGTCTTATGGTTTTCTGAAACAATGGGCGCTGTTTTGTAATCTTTGATAAAATAAAATAAAATTGCAACTATTAGGCCGGGCAAAGCAACAATTCCAAAAGCATGTCTCCATCCAATTGTAGAGGCAATTAATCCACCCATCCCTACGCCTATCGCAGCGCCAAGCGGAATTGACGCATTCCAAATACCCAACATTTGGGCTCTTTTATGCTGTGGAAATAATCCCGAAATCATGGCAGTTCCACCGGGAGAATAGCCCGCTTCGCCAGCGCCAATTACTATACGCGCCATCATCAATTGCGCAAAATTTCCGGTAAATGCAGATAACGCTGTCGCCAAACTCCAAATAATAGCCATGATACCAATGGTCTTCCTTCTACTCCAACGATCTACTAAAAGGGAAACCGGCAAGGTCAAAACTACTATAGACCAATATACACCCGAAACCAACATCCCACTTTGGGTACTAGTGATACCCCAGTCTTTTTCAATGTGTACAAACATGGAAGTGACAATCATTCGGTCTATATAATCAAACATATAGAGTAAAAACAAAAGTCCGAAAACGTAATACGTATATGATTTTTTGTAGATATAACCGGGTTTAATGGTGTCGTTGTGTTGCATAAATATTCTTAAAAATGTAAAGATGTTAAAAAATAACTAAATATGATGTTTTTTAAGATATATTTTTTAAAGAAGTGAGATTTAAAAATATTACATTTCACTAGGGTTTTAGGTAATTTTTCCTTTCTAATTATAACATCATTAGACATTTGAAATCCATTATAAAACCCATCACGTATACGATAACTCTCCTAAAAATAGGCTAAACCGTTTTATTTTCGTAGCTTTGCCGCTGAATCTCTTAATGTACATCTTACTATTTCCTTTCAATCCATCCATTATTTTCAGATTAAACCAATCAAAGCTTATACACAAATCGTGTATAATGAAGTATTGTGTACTTTTTCAAACTTTAACCATTCTTTGAGATTCTCTAATCTATTTCAAACATGACATTTCAAAATTTAAATCTAATACTACCTATCCTGAAAGCTGTTCAGGATGAAGGCTATACTACTCCAACTCCTATTCAAGCTCAATCTATTCCTATCATTTTATCTGGTAAAGATTTATTGGGATGTGCACAAACAGGTACCGGCAAGACTGCAGCATTTGCTATGCCTATCTTACAACTTTTAAACGAAAATAAAATAATCGGGAAAGCCAAAAAAGTGAGAGGTTTGATTGTCACTCCAACTCGTGAATTGGCTGTTCAAATTGGCGAAAGCTTTGAAGCATACGGTCGTCACCTCAGAATTTCGCATACAGTTATATTCGGTGGTGTCAATCAAAATCCCCAAATTGGCACATTAAAAAACGGTGTTGACCTTATAATTGCTACTCCGGGAAGATTGTTGGATTTGATGAATCAAGGTTATATCAATTTAAAAGACGTTGAAATTTTTGTTTTAGATGAAGCCGATAGAATGCTCGACATGGGATTCATTCATGACATCAAGAAATTATTGGCTGTTTTACCTAGAAAAAGACAATCACTTTTCTTTTCGGCTACGATGCCACCTGAAATTGTCAAACTTTCGCAAAATATTTTACATCAGCCTGCACAAGTTACCGTTACGCCAAATTCATCAACCGTTGAGATTATACGACAAAGCGTATACATGGTAGAAAAAAACCATAAAATTCAATTACTGTTAGATTTACTCAATAATCCAAAAATTAAAACTGCTCTGATTTTTACCCGAACCAAACATGGTGCTGATAAAGTGGTGAAGTTTTTACAAAAGCACCATATTACCGCAGCAGCCATTCATGGCAATAAAGCCCAAAATGCCCGTCAAAATGCCTTGAATAGTTTTAAAGCCCAAACAACCCGTATTTTGGTTGCAACAGATATTGCCTCACGTGGTATTGATGTAGAAAATCTTGAATATGTATTTAACTACGAAATTCCCAATATTCCTGAGACTTATGTGCATCGCATTGGTCGAACAGGTAGAGCCGGAGCCAATGGTACCGCAATTTCTTTCTGTGATTCGGAAGAAAAACCATTTTTGAAAGACATTGAAAAACTGATTGGGAAAAAAATTCCAGTTATAGATGATCACGTTTTCCCACTACCGGAAGAACAAGCTGTGATTCGTAAAGAAGTAATCAAACATCCGGTCAATCATGCTGAAAAGAAAGTAGCTACGCTTGCCAAAAAGGTGCATTCGCAACAACCCAAAAAGAAAAAATGGTTTTCTAGATCTAAAAATTTGTAAGATTATCATTATTTGATATTAATGACCTTTTTCTTCAAATGCTCTTAAAGCAAAAGAAGCCAACCAATGTTCGCCTTCATAATTGCCATCCACAACTGTAGGCAGCGCGTATTGTAAATGTTGATTTGCTAGAAGTTTTAAATGGGAAAATTGTTTGGGATACATATTTATCAAATGATATAAATTCCATGCTCTACTAAAATTCAAACCATCCAAATGTACCAAATGTCCATCAGTTCGGTCGGATACGCGTGCCACTTCCCATTTAAAATTCTTTTGAAACAATTGCGGACAAAAGCCTTTCAACCATTTTAAAAACTCCTTTTCTGGTAAAATGCGTTGCATCAATCCGATTTCTTCCATACAAGGCGAGAGAAAATCGGTACCACTTGGTTCCCAACTCATTGGATAATTTTTATCTTTTTGGAACATGCGCAACGCATTTTCTTTTATTGATTCTTGAAACAATGTATCTTTCGAATAAATTGCATAATCCCAAGCATTACTGAGTCCAAATGCAGAATTAGTATGGGTTCCAACTCTTTGTGGATATAACAATTTGGGTAAAAACTCAATGTATCTTTGTATGATGAGTTGAGATAAAGGTCTCAAATTTTGCGCCCATTCTTGTGCAAATGGTTCGTTATAGGTATCCAACTCCAATTGCAATTTCAAAAGCCAATTCCATCCGTAAGTTCGTTCAAAAGACTTTTCGTGCGTTTTGGAAAGATAAGCTATTTCTTTTTGAATATTTTCTTTGGATAAATTGAATTCAAGTTTTTCAACTATCAAATCTCTATCTTTTAATTCGGGAAAAGATTTGAGTAAATATACCAAACTCCAATGTCCGTGTACTGAGGAATGCCAATCAAAACAGCCGTAAAAAGCAGGATGCAACGTCTTGGGATTTTGAATTTCGGTACTATCCAGGAGCATTTGACCCAATTTATTAGGATATTCTTGTTGCATACATTTCAAGGGCAAACGCGATAAATGATTGGCTTGTGTTAAAGTTAATTCTTGAGAAAACACATGAAATGTAATGAATAAAAACAGTATTGAAATACGCATATAAAGAAATTAAAAAATTAATTATCAAAAAAAAAATTAAATTTTTCCAAGTATCTCAGCAATCTTCAAAGCACACTTTTCTCCGTCAATCGCTGCTGAAACGATACCACCGGCATATCCTGCACCTTCACTACATGGGTACAATCCTTTGATTTGTAGATGTTCGAGTGAAATGGCATCTCTAGGAATACGAACCGGTGAAGAAGTTCTACTTTCCGGTGCGTGTAAAACAGCTTCATTGGTCAAGTAACCTTTCATCGATTTCCCAAATTCAACAAAACCTTGACGTAAAATATGGGTTATAAAATTTGGAAAAACTTCGCCTAATTCAACGGAAGTTGTTCCTGGAATATAGGAAGTTTTGGGAATATCCGTTGATTTAATACTCTTTGTAAAATCCAACATGCGTTGTGCCGGAACCTTTTGGGTTTCTCCAGCCAAATGCCAAGCTTTATGCTCAATACTGCGCTGAAATTCCATTCCTGCCAAAGCTCCAAACTTAGCATACGGCTTGAAATCTTCCAATTTTAGTTCGACCACAATTCCGGAATTGGCAGTTTTTAAATTCCGTTTGGATGGCGACCAACCATTGGTTACTACTTCGCCAGGACTAGTTGCACTAGGCGCTATGACGCCACCAGGACACATACAAAAAGAATACATCCCACGTCCATTGATTTGTTTGACAATAGAATAAGGAGCAGGCGGCAAATAATCACCTCTAAAATCACAAGAATATTGAATACTGTCTATCAATTCCTGAGCATGTTCGGAACGCACTCCCAAAGCAAAAGGTTTGGCTTCCATTAAAATTTCTTTTCTATCCAGTAATTCATAAATATCTCTAGCTGAATGTCCGGTAGCCAATATCACTTTAGATGCCGAAATGGTATCGCCTAATTGAGTAATTATACCTTGTATTTCATTATTTTTAATCACAAAATCAACCACTCGGGTTTCAAAATGCACTTGACCTCCATGAGTTAAAATGTGATTGCGAATGTTTTGTATAATGTGTGGTAATTTATCTGTACCAATATGTGGATGAGCTTCTACAGCAATTTCAGGGGAAGCTCCAAAAGCAATCAATAAATGAATGATTCGATCCACATCTCCGCGTTTTTTGGAACGTGTGTAGAGTTTGCCATCCGAAAAAGTTCCAGCTCCGCCTTCTCCGAAACCGTAATTACTATCTTCGTTTACGATGTGTTGGATATTCAATGCTTTTAAATCCACTCTGCGTTTGCGAATTTCCTTACCTCTTTCAATCACAATGGGTTTCAATCCTTTTTCCATGAGTTGCAAAGCTGCAAATAATCCGGCAGGACCCGAACCAACCACAATAACCTCAGTAGCTTTAGAAACATCAGGATAATCGGGTAATGTAAATCGAACTTCATCAATGAGTTCATCTTTTAAATAAGCCAAACCCTTTACATTGATTTTGACAATTTTTTGTCGGGCATCAATTGATTTTTTCTGTATAATTGCTTTTTGAATATCTGAAACAGGAATTCTCAATTGCTTGGCAACAGCTGTTTTGAGTAAATCCTCATTTGCAGCAATTTCGGGACTGGTTTGAAATAGGAATTCTTTTGACATGTAAAGAATTTTTAAAATTTGGAATAATTCAGGCAAAGTTAAACCTATATAATGCAAAAATACTAAAACCAACATTTTAATTGTAACGAAAGTAACCAATAGCTCTTAAATGAGTTGATAAATATCAGTTCCAAAACTTCTTTTGTTTTTGTACTTTTGTTGAAATCTTAATAACGTATTTAAATATAAATCTAAAATTTAAAATCGTAAATCATAAATATCATGAGTTATCGTATCGAGAAAGACACTATGGGTGAAGTGCAAGTTCCCAATGAAGTATATTGGGGAGCTCAAACCCAACGTTCCATCAATAATTTTAAAATTGGTCCATCAGCTTCTATGCCCAATGAAATCATCAAGGCATTTGGTTACCTTAAAAAAGCAGCTGCCTATGCCAATTGTGATTTAGGCGTATTGAGTGCAGAAAAACGCGATCATATTGCATTGGTATGTGATGAGATATTAGCCGGAAAATTGGATGACCAATTCCCGTTGGTTATATGGCAAACCGGATCGGGTACTCAATCCAATATGAATGTCAATGAAGTTGTGGCTCATAGAGCACATGTATTGGCAGGAAAAAAAATTGGAGAAGGCGAAAAAACCCTACAACCCAATGATGATGTCAACAAATCACAATCCTCCAACGATACTTTCCCAACAGCCATGAGTATTGCTGCTTATAAGTCATTGGTGGAAATTACTATTCCCGGAGTAGAAAAACTTTCAAACACCTTGAAAGCTAAATCCATTGCTTTTAAAGATGTCATCAAAATAGGTCGTACACACTTAATGGATGCCACTCCATTGACTTTAGGTCAAGAATTTTCAGGTTATGCAGCCCAACTCGAATACGGTTTGAAGGCATTGAAAAATACGTTACCACATTTATCAGAATTGGCCTTGGGCGGAACAGCAGTCGGAACTGGACTGAATACACCTAAAGGTTACGATGTTTCAGTTGCCGGTTACATTGCCCAATTTACAGGTTTACCATTTGTAACTGCTCCCAACAAATTTGAAGCTTTGGCTGCTCACGATGCCTTTGTGGAAAGTCATGGTGCTTTGAAACAATTGGCTGTTTCCTTGTACAAAATTGCTCAAGACATCCGATTATTAGGATCGGGTCCTAGAAGTGGAATTGGGGAATTATTATTACCTGAAAACGAACCAGGATCTTCTATTATGCCTGGGAAAGTCAATCCGACTCAAGCAGAAGCGCTTACAATGGTCTGTGCTCAAGTAATGGGAAATGACGTTGCCATCACTTTTAGTGGCACACAAGGTCATTTTGAATTGAATGTATTCAAACCTGTTATGGCAGCCAACTTCTTACAATCAGCTCGTTTGTTGGGAGATGCTTGTGTATCATTTAATGACAATATGATAGAAGGTACCGAACCTAATATAGGAAGAATCAATGAATTAGTCAACAATTCCTTGATGTTGGTTACTGCTTTAAATACCAAAATTGGGTATTACAAAGCTGCCGAAATTGCCCAAACTGCTCATAGAAATGGAACGACTTTGAAAGAAGAAGCTGTCAGATTGGGATATATTACAGCTGATGAATACGATCAAATCGTGGTTCCAGCCAAAATGGTAGGTAGTTTAAATTAAAAAATACTGTAGCAAAAAAACGACATCAGCAAATTGATGTCGTTTTTTTTATCAAAGATATTTATATATTTACACCATTATTTAATCTAAATTTTGAATTCAAAATGAAAAAAATTCTTTCCTATTCGTTATTTACAATCTTATTTTTAACACTTTATGGCTGTCCTGTTGCATTGGATTATGCCATGGTAGAACCAGGTTCTGAAAAAATCATTAAAGAATTAATCGGAACATGGACGGCTAATGCTGAAGATCCAGAAGCTAAAAAATTGGTTATTTCCAAAAAAGACGATACTTCCTATATGGTTGAAGTTTTAGAAAAAGGCTCAATGTATATGCCAGAAACTACTATTTTGACTGGTTGGATAGCTAAAATTGACGACAAAACCTTCTTTTTTGTACAAGCTGAAAATACCAGTACATATTACCATTATATGATCAAAGAATTGAATGGTAAAAATTTGGTTACATGCGATGTTTCATTATTGGATGGTGGTATTGACACAGTAAAATCAACTGAAAGTTTATACAACCAAATTAAAACATCTATGGGAATGGCTGATTTTTGCTCAGAAACTATTTCTTGGACAAAAGAATAATACATTTTTAGTTCAATCCAAAACCAATTGGATTCAATATAAGCATAAAAAAGCTGTTTAGTTTCCTAAACAGCTTTTTTATTGTTTTCAAGTGTTTTGTTTTCTATTTATACAATTTTGTATAGTATTCGTCAACCATTCTATCAGAATCAAAGTAAGGAGCAATCTGTGCCATACTTGTTTCTACCAAGTCCCACCATTTTTTAGGGGTTTTATAAAATAATGGAATAACTTCTGTTTCCAACATTTTGTATAGATTTTCTAAATCCAATTGATCTTGCACATAGGTTGGTAAAGTATGATCTACAATTGGCAATACAAAAGAATTTTGTTTTTTATTTAAATCTTTAAATTCTCTTGCCCATCCGTCATTGGTTGAAAAATTGATAGCTCCATTCATAGCAGCAGTCATACCACTGGTTCCCGATGCTTCACGGGTAACACGCGGATTATTCAACCACAAATCGGCTCCACCTTTTAATGTTCGTGACAATTTCAATTCATGTCCGACTAAAACTGCCATATTTTTGATATTCTGACTCAAATGCATGAGGTTATTGAATGTGCTGACACCTTGATAATCCATTGGATAAGGTTTGCCTGCAAAAACAATTTGAACAGGAAATTTCGCATCATTTAATATTTTTAGAAAATGCTCTAAGTCACGAGTAATCAAATCAGGGCGTTTGTATCCGGCAAATCGGCGAGCCCAAACAATAGTAAACACTTCTGGATCAAAAATTTTACCGGTTTGATCGGCTACCAATTCAAAGAGTTTGTCTTTCAAATGTTTTTTACGACGAATCAATCCTTCTCTATCTTTATTGACTCTTGCTTCTTCAAGCAATTCATCTGCCCAATATTTCTTGTTTTGAGCATTGGTAATATAATCGATTTTACAAATATCCTTGTGTGCTTTCCACATATTTACAGATACTTCTCCGTGAAGTTTAGAAACTGCATTGGCTGCATGACTCAAACGCAATGCTACCAAAGAATGATTGAACACATTGTCTTTAATACCGGTTACCTTTCTAACTTCTTCTAAGGATAAACCATCAAAAAAACTCATTTCACTCAATAGATTGATATCGTGTTTTTCATTTCCTGCTTCTTCTGGTGTATGGGTAGTAAATACCATTTTTTCTTTCACTTTGGCAACGCTACCATATTTCTTGTACAAATGGAAAACTACAGATAACGCATGGGCTTCATTGATGTGATACACATCTGGTTCGTAGTTGAGTTCTTCCAACAATTGTGCGCCTCCTAATCCTAAAACCATAGTAGAAGCTATCTTCGCTTTAGGTTCATAATCATATAATCTATGGGTAGTAGATTGGGCTAAAAAGTCGTTTTCAGGAACATCGGTTGATAAAAAGAACATGGGTACCGTACCAAAAGTTTTTGGATTCAAAAACATGGCTTTGACCCAAACATCGTGATTGTTGATTTGAATTTTGAATTTAATTCCGGTTTCTTCCAAAAAGTGATAGTTTTTATCTCTGAATTCAATTCCCATAGAGAAATCTTCATTCAAGGTTTGGTCAAAATATCCCTTTTTCCATAGTATGCCTATCCCTATAACATTTTGATTTTGGTCATAGGCACTTCGCATATGCGATCCTGCTAAGAAACCCAAACCTCCTGAATAGGTTTTCAAACTTTGATCAATGGCAAATTCCATACTGAAATAAACCACTGGTTTTTTGTACTTTTCGTTAAATTTATAAGGATGTTGAAACTGTTTTGGTAAAACTTTGCTCATGATGTGTACTTATATTTCAAAATAATTCAAATGCTTATCCAACTATATGAATCTTACTTTTCAAATTACTTATTGATTGTATTTTTAGAGTTATAAAAAAGAGTTGCAAAAGTAATCTTTTTTAAGGCAATTTTAATATAATAGGAAGGACAGTAATAAATACAATGTCATCAATATGAACAAATTATACTTATTTCTAGTTTTATATTATGAACTCTAATACTTGTAAATAATTTATTTTCAATGAGTTTGGACAAAAGGGATTCATAAGTTTTTTGTTACGAAAACCTTTGCGTAAAAAATTTAAAAATGTTGATAAAAAGTGTATAATTATTTGAGAAAAAAATGGGAAATGTAAGTTCCAACCCAAAAACTAGATTTATTTGATTAAATTGTCAAATTAAACTCAAAAAAAAACTATATAAAATACAAATATATTGTCCATTTAAAGCTGTAAAAAGAACATAAAATTTAAAGTTTTACAAATAGTTTTACGATTTCAACATACTCAATAAAATACCTGCCGCAACAGCCGAACCAATTACTCCGGCAACATTGGGACCCATGGCATGCATGAGCAAATGATTGTTTTTATCTTCTTTTATTCCCATTTCCTGAGAAACTCGAGCAGAATCGGGAACTGCTGAAACACCTGCCGAACCAATTAAAGGATTGATTTTATTTCTATCACTCAAAAACAAGTTCATGCCTTTGGCAAATAGCACACCACCTGCTGTAGCTATAGCAAAAGAGAATGCTCCCAATGCAAATATTTTCAAAGAATCTACTGTTAAAAATACATTCGCTTGTGTTGAAGCACCCACAGTAAGACCTAATAAAATTGTAATTGTATTGATCAATGCATATCGAGCCGTATCGGCAAGACGTTCCGTAACGCCAGATTCTTTTAATAAATTTCCAAAAAACAACATTCCCAAAAGTGGCAAAGCATTAGGTGAAATAAAAGCTGTAAGCAACAAACCTACTATAGAAAAGATTACTTTCTCTTTTTTAGAAACACTTCTAGGTGGTCTCATCCTAATCAATCTTTCCTTTTTACTGGTCAAAAGTCTCATGATAGGCGGCTGAATCAAAGGCACCAATGCCATATAGGAATAAGCTGCTATGGCTATTGCTCCCATGAGTTCGGGAGCTAATTTGGAAGAAAGAAATATAGCGGTTGGTCCATCGGCACCACCAATAATTCCAATTGCTCCAGCTTGATCGGGAGTGAATCCCAATAAGTAGGCACCAATAAAAGTTAAAAAAATTCCCACTTGAGCTGCTGCTCCCAATAGAATTAATTTGGGATTAGAAATCAACGCCGAAAAATCGGTCATGGCTCCAATTCCTAGAAAAATCAAAGGCGGATACCAACCTTTGACGACTCCACCGTATAAAGTATTCATCACCGACCCATTCTCATAAATTCCAATTTGATTTCCAGCCACAAATGGAACATTCCCAATTAGAATCCCAAAACCAATTGGCACCAACAAAAGTGGTTCCCATTTCTTTTTTATTCCTAAATAAATAAAAAGAATTCCAATGACAATCATGAGTGCATAACTCCATTCTAAGTTGGCAAATCCTGTATTGTTCCAAAATCTAATCAAACTATTTTCCAAGGTTACAGTTTTCACTTCAACTGGATTGGTTTGAGCTTGTAAATGGATTGGTAATAGGATGATACCTACCAGAATAAATATAGCTTTTGATATAAAACTTTTCATAATAAACTAGATTTTATTCGATGTCAAATAAAGGTGCATCTTGCAAAATAGATTGACCAGCACTGATATGTACTTTAACAATGGTTCCACTTCTTTCAGCCAAGATATTATTTTCCATTTTCATGGATTCAAGCACCATGATTACATCATCTGTTTTAAAAACATCTCCTTCTTTTACCAAAACTTTTATAACATTTCCTGGTAGAGGAGATTTGATAGTTTTAGCACTTGGTTTAGCATCCTGTTTGACAGGAATAAATTTCTCCCTTTTATCTCCCTCTTTATTGACAATTTCTTTTCGGGTCAAAATAGGTGTTTTGGTAGTTCTCACTTCCTGATTCAATTCAACGGTTATCGGCGTTCCGTTTAATTCAATTTGAGCCTGATTGTTTTCAATTGAATTAACAACTATATCGTAGTTGTTTCCGTTGATGGTAAATTTATAATTTCTCATGTTTAATAATCTCAAATGTTAAACTTGTATATTTACTATTTCAAAGCATTTACTGCATATATTTTTGAATTCCATGGCGAATATCTTCGTTCAATTCTCTTGATGGTTAAAACGCCACTTTCATCATCGTGCAATTCCGACAAATATAGATGCAATGCCAATGAAAGAGCTGCTGCATCATATACTGTGAGTTCGGGGTAATCGAATTTACTTTTCGTTTTGATGCGAAAATTTCTTCTAACCAAAAATTTAAAAGCTTTTCCAATACTTAAGAATGCCAAAACCAACAAGGATAAGGCTAAAAATACGACCAAAATACCAATAACTGATTCAATCAGTATATCTGAAAAGGATGTGATGAGTGATATCATATTACAGAGGAATATTGCAATGTTTGCGAGGTGGATTGACTACTTTTTTATTCTGACAAGCTTCAAAAGCTCTGATGACTCTGAATCGGGTATTTCTCGGTTCGATGACATCATCAATATAACCCAATGCTGCTGCTTGGAAAGGATTGGCAAATTTTTCTTTGTATTCAACTTCTTTTTCCTTCATGTATTTAATCTTTTCATCGGGATCAGTAATTTCAGCCAATTTTCTGCTTTCCAATACTTCAATAGCTCCCGAAGCACCCATTACAGCAATTTCTGCACTTGGCCAAGCGTAATTAAAATCACCACGCAATTGTTTGCTACTCATCACATCATGCGCTCCACCGTAGGACTTGCGTAATGTAACCGTAACTTTAGGCACGGTGGCTTCACCATAAGCAAACATGAGTTTGGCACCGTGAATGATAATCCCCGCATACTCTTGTCCTGAACCGGGTAAAAAACCGGGAACATCGACCAAGGTCAATAAAGGAATATTAAAAGCGTCACAGAAACGCACAAAACGAGCCGCTTTTCGAGAAGAATCGCAATCCAATACACCTGCCAAATAATTGGGTTGATTGGCTACAATTCCGGTAGAAACACCATTGAAACGAGCAAAACCTACAATGATATTACGGGCATAATGACGATGTACTTCCAAAAATTCGCCTTGATCCACAATAGTATGAATAACTTCTTTCATATCATAGGGAATATTTGGACTATCAGGGACGATATGATTCAAGATGTCTTCTTTTCTATCAATCGGGTCACTGCATTTATAAACAGGAGCTTCCTCCAGATTATTTTGTGGCATATAAGAAAGCAATTTGCGTATCAACATGATACCTTCTTCTTCACTCTCTGCTTTAAAATGGGTAACTCCCGATTTTCGGGCATGTACATCAGCTCCACCTAAATCCTCAGTTGAAATTTCTTCTCCGGTTACCGCTTTGATAACCTTGGGTCCCGTAACAAACATATAACTGGTATGTTCAGACATCAGTACAAAATCGGTCAAGGCAGGTGAATAAACAGCACCGCCGGCACAAGGTCCAAAAATAGCAGACAACTGTGGAATAACTCCCGAAGCTAAAATATTTCGTTCAAATATCTCGGAATAACCAGCTAGAGATTTTACTCCTTCTTGAATTCTAGCTCCACCTGAATCGTTTATTCCTACTACCGGAGCTCCCATTTTCATAGCCATATCCATAATTTTGCAAATCTTCAAAGACATGGTTTCTGAAAGAGAACCACCAAAAACGGTGAAATCTTGTGAATAAACAAAAATCATACGACCATCTATGGTTCCATATCCTGTTACCACACCATCACCATAGTATTTTTCGTTTTCCATTCCAAAATCAGTGTTGCGATGCGTTACAAACATATCCATTTCCTCAAAACTGCCATCGTCCAACAGCATTTCAATACGTTCTCTAGCAGTCATTTTGCCTTTGGCATGTTGGGCAGCAATTCTCTTTTCACCACCGGCCAACTTTGATAGTTCACGCATTTTGATTAACTCATTGATGCGTTCCTGATTTGTCAATTGTAATGTATCCATATTGAATAAAAGTTTGATTGAAAATTGTTTAAGAAAAACAATACTTTTTATTGTGCAAAAATAAATTAAGAAATTTATTCAAATTATGATAAATGTAATCTTTTTATCCAAAAAAATATTTTTTTTGCATTTTCACAATTTATTTGACCAATTTATTGTTTAATACATATAGATATTACGTTTTTGAAATACTAATTTGTTAAGAAATTATCAATCTAATATCTATAAATATGACTAAAATGTAATAATCAATCCTAAAGCCTAAAAAAATAAAAAATAAAAAAATTCGCAATAAAAATGCTATCTTAACTATTAATAAAAAATAAAAATCCTATTTTTTTAAATAATTTTGTTTTAATTGAATAAATTATTCTATGAAGCCCTTATTTTTTCAGGGAAATTGAGCAAGTTTTAATACTTTTGCTAAAATTTAAAACACAAGATAATGAGCCGATGGATTTTTAGAGTTCTGAGTATTTTTTTATTGATCTTATCAAGTCCTATATATTCTCAACACGAAGCCGATAATTGGATTTTTGGGGCAAATGCCGGATTGAATTTCCAAACGGGATCACCAGTAAATACCTCTTCTTCTCTTATTCCTATGAATACGATGGAAGGATGTGCCTCTATTTCAGATGCTGATGGTAATCTGCTTTTTTATGTTGGTGCTCAAAATTCAAATACTACATTTTTAAAAGTATGGGTTCCCTTTGATTTAAATGGAGATGGGGTTCATGATACAATGCCTGGTGGTAATAGTTTAATTGGTCATGTGTCATCAACTCAGGCAGCTATTATTGTTCCTGCTCCTGGTTCGAATGACATCTACTATATTTTCACAGTTGACCAAATTCAAGCTGGTAGTCATGTTAATCGGGGTTTGTATTATTATACTGTAGATATGACACTCAATGGCGGAATGGGTGATATTGTAGGAACTGGAACCCAATTGTTGCAAAAAAGCGCTGAAAAAATTACTGCTGTTAAAAGTAATGACTGTAGTTCTATATGGGTTATCACTTATTCGAGTGCAGATGGATTGTCTACTTCTCACGACACTTTTAAAACTTTTCAAGTCACTTCTTCAGGAGTTTCAACTACTCCAGTTTCTTCTTATGCAGGTATTTCTCCATTGAACGATGGAAGAGGATATTTAAAGGCAAGTCCGCAAGCCGATAAACTAGCCATTGCACACACCGGAAATTTTAGTGTTTATCTTTATGATTTTAACAATACAAACGGAGTAGTTTCAAATCCTGTAAATCTAATATTTCCTGCAACATTCAGTACATATGGAGTAGAATTTTCAAAAGAAGGGAAAAAGCTTTATACTACTTTACATGATACACATGGGCAGGATTCCAACGCTCCAAATGACGGATTTCTATATCAATTTAATTTGGAAGCCGCAAATCCTGCAACATCCGGAATTCTTATTGATGAAACCTTTAATGTACTGTACAGATCAGGATTGCAATTAGGACCCGATGGAAAAATATACAGAACTATGCCAAGTTTTTGGGGAGCGTCAGGCGGTTCTCAATTTTTATCTGTTATCAATAATCCAGAATTAGACGGACTTGCTTGCAATTATGTAGCCAATGCGATAGATTTAGGAATTGGCAGGAGTCATCAAGGTTTACCTCCATTTATACAATCTATTTTCACAGATAATTTAGATATCATTCACAATGCAAGTGTTTCCAATCAAATTCTGAATCTTTGCACAGGAAGTCCTTACACCTTATTTGTAGATGATTCTAGTTTGCCTGTCGGCACTACTTATGAATGGCTACAGAATGGCAATCCAATACCTGTTACAGGCAATAGTCTGACTTTAATCAACACCGGAATATACAACAATGGCACTTTTGAAGTCAATGTCTCTCCTAATGACGGAACTTGTCCTCTATCTGGTGAAGCTGTTGTAACTTATTTTATGCAACCTGTAGCAAACCCAGTTGCCAACTGGTTGGTTTGTGATACTGACAACAACGGATTCTACACATTTAATCTGGCTTCTTTAAATCCAACGATTTTGGGTGGTCAAAATGCAGCTGACTTTACTATTTCTTATCATCTTTCACAGGTACACGCCGATGCTGATCTCAATCCAATAGCTTTAAATTATACCAATGCTGTTGCATTTCAAATGCAAACTATTTATGTACGTATAGAAAACAATGCCTGTACAACTTGTTTTGATACTACTAGTTTTGAAATTGATGTTTTCAGCACACCTACTGCAAATCCCGTGAGTGATATGGAAATCTGCGACGACACTTCCGATGGAAATGATACCAATGGTTTGCATAGTTTTGATCTTACTTTACAAAATTCAGGAATCAGAGGGATGCAATCCATGGTTCAATACAACATTTCTTATCACCTGTCTCAAATTGATGCTGATAATGATGTGAATGCACTTTCAAGTCCACATATAAACACACTTTCTCCAAATGCTCAAACTATCTATGCCCGAATTGAAAATGTAGATCATCCTACTTGTTATAATACAACTTCATTTGACGTTGTAGTACATCCACTTCCGGTAATCACCTCAAATCCTGTAGCTTTGGAACAGTGCGATGATGATATTGACGGTTTTGCTCCTTTCAATTTATTTGAATCTAATCAATTGATTTCCAATGATTATCAGAATGAAACTTTTACTTTTTATTTATCTGAAGCTGAAGCATGGGCTGAAATCAATGCCATTTCAAATCCATCTGCTTATATCAATCCTACACAACCTACTAGCACAGTTTGGGCAAATATTACCACCCAATACGGTTGTTCAAGGGTTAAACAAGTTACCCTGATAGTAGCAACTACTCAAATTCCTGCCAATTTTCTCATTCAATACGCTGATTGTGATAATGATCTGATAGATAATGATGATGCCAATGGGGTCATTCCTTTTGATTTATCAGCAGCTCAAACCCAAATTGAAGCTTTATTTCCAAATCCTCAAAACCTTCTTATCTCTTTTTATGAAAATATGGCAGATGCTTTATCAGAAAGTAATCCCATTCCTGATTTGGCTAATTATCAAAACACCAATTATCCGCATCATCAATTTATAACAGTCAGAGTTGATAGTGAGGATTACAACGCTTGTTTGGGATTGGGTGAGCACATTGAACTCACCGTTTATCCAAAACCTGTTATGCCTACTGATATTTCTAATTACGAAGTTTGTAGTGCTTCACCTTTATACAGTTTCGATTTAACTACCAAAGACAGTGAAATTTTAAATGGACAAACCGACATAAACATCACTTATCATACTAGTCTTGCAACTGCTTTAACAGGACAGTTTCCAATAACTTCTCCTTATCCCAATTTTTCAAACCCGCAAACCATATACGTTCGTTTAGAAAACAATATTACCGGATGCTATAGAGCCAATGGTACTTTTGATTTGATTGTTAACGAATTACCATTTTACAACAATGTCAGTGATTTTGAAATATGTGATGATTTGACAGATGATGGATTCACCTCTTTCAATATAGCAGATAAAACTACTGAAATTTTGGATGGTCAAACTTCGATTTCAGTCACTTATCACCTAAACGCCTCTGATGCTGCCAATGGGGTAAATCAAATATCAGATCCATACACCAATATTTCAAATCCACAAACCATTTACTTTAGAATGGAGCATGTGATGACCCATTGTGTCAATACGGGCTCTTTCAGTTTATTTGTCAATGCAGCACCTATACCTACTTTGCCCACACCTCTAGCAATCTGCGATCCCGATTCCGATGGATTCCACTTGTTTAATTTACACTTGAAAGACTCTGAAATCGCAGGAGCACTCGTAGGACAGGTCAATGTTACTTACCACGAAACCCTTACCGATGCCCAATTGGGGATTACCGATATTCCCGATTATGCGGCTTATTACAACATCAATCCTTGGAGTCAAATCATCTTTGTACGCGTGGAAAACATCACCACCGGATGCTTTGATACCACCACCTTGGAACTGATTGTCAATCCTACGCCTCAAATCAACTTCACTCCCGATGATATGCAGGTGTGTGACGACAACTACAACGGATTCCGTCAGGTGGACTTGACCACGCACATTCCCGAGATTCTCGGTGGCGTACCTCTGGCCAACGTACAAGTGTCCTTCTACCACAGTCAGGCCGAAGCCCAAGCCGAGGTCAATATGATTGTCAACAACATCGCTTAT
>JAABRF010000015.1 GCA_011391075.1 Flavobacteriia bacterium
ATGTTTAAAGTTTAAAGTTGTTTTAACTTAAACCTTAAACTTAAAACCTTAAACCTTAAACCTTTAACCCTTAAGGTGGCTATAGCGGTAGGGCTCACCTCTTCCCATTCCGAACAGAGAAGTTAAGCCTACCTGCGCCGATGGTACTACTATTGTGGGAGAGTAGGTCGCCGCCTTTCTTTTATACACTAAAACCCGTTAATCAAATGATTAACGGGTTTTTTTATGGATATCCTTTAAACCTTTTTATTTTAATAGCAAGGATGCGTTTGGTCCCTCATTGAATAACAAATCCAATAAACTTAAATTTGATAGAAATCCGTGTTTGGAATCAAATACCTATGATAAACCGGAATACCTGAATTATCCTTCAGTTTCTAACTTGATTTCAACCAACTATCATTGCTCTCATTTATAAAATGTATGATTATATAAATAGGGTTTGAAATAACTTGTAACTTAATCCAATTGTTTTAATTAGAAAACAAAAAAGGGACATTTGATAATGTCCCTTATATGTATCTAATTTAAGTTGAATATAATTTTTACCTATAAGTAAATCATTGCTTGTAAACTTAATGTGTTATAATCGGCATCTCCCATTTTTTCATTGGCATATTCGATTGTTAATTTTGAATTATGTCCACTAAAATAAGCGTTTGCACCAATTCCTAATCTTTTTTTAGAATCATCAGTTGCATGATAGGTGTGTTTTAAATATGAAACATAAGGTTGAAATCTTGTTTTTTCCTTTGCTCCAGGAACTAAGTATCCTATATGAGTATACAACATTTGACCACTTCCATATGCATTAAACAAATAATCTTTTCCATAATCATTATTTTCCCAAACAGCATATCCGGTAATAGCTGCTCCTTTGCTTCCAATTGGAGTATCACAAAAAATGTCCATAGCCATTAAGTTTACATTTTCACCTTTCAAATCTCCGTTTTGATCACTAAAAACAGATCCATTTGGATGGGTAAAGTATCCAACTCCAACATTGAGAACCTTTTTCGTTCCAACATAACTACCAACTTTGTAAGGCAATAAAAAGGACTCTTTATCCCAAATATTATATGAAAGATATCCTGAAAAAGTTTTTCCTGCTTCTTTGGATCCCAATAACCTTTTTCCTCCATATACAGCTTGTCCATTCATTACAGGTGTACGATTATCTAATCCATTGGTAATTGCATCATTAACGGATACCTGATATTGGAGTTTGCCAAGTTCTCCTTTAGCGAAAATTCCAAGATGTCTGGCAAATTGATCAGAAAGTCCCAATGTAGACCAGGATTGGCGGTTATTATCCAATGTCATTATGTTTAAAGTACTTTGACTATTTAATCGAGATATTCCATTGTAATAATGTAATCCTGCCCCAATTGTTAACTTTTCATTTATGTTATACTGTCCCCATGCATCATGCATAAATATTTGAGCACCATCTCCCTTACCAGTTGCATGCATCGTTTCAGCATTTAAGCTATTTAACCCAAAATGAGTTACAATCATAAATTTGGGACTGATTTGACTGAATAAGAGAACACGAGCCCTTCTCAATTGAAAAGTTGTGGAAGCTTTGTCATCTGCAGCATTGTCTGCATAATTGGCTTGAACTTGTGCCCAAGAAATGATACGCAAATACTTTTTGCCTTCTTCATCAAATTTGACTTTTAATCCGCCACCATAATCTGGAGAGCCTTGTGCAAATAATCCTAAATTAACTGAAACAGTAAATACTAAAAAAAAGATTTTAACTTTCATAAATTTAAAAATTAATATTGTTATAAATACTATTGGTTAGAATTCCTATTAAATTTAAAGTAAATTAAAATTAAATATGAATAAAATATAATAGGAATTAATATTTCACAAATATGATATAAAAATAGTTAAAATTCAATAAAGTAAAAAAAAATCACTCAAATATTTGAGTGATTTTTTAAATTAAATAAAGTTGTTTTTATTTAATGTTTAATTTTTCCAAATGTAATTCGATTTTCTTTTCTTTTTTATTGTAATCCAACATTAATACATGTCCAACTTTTCCCGGTAAAACTAAAGTTGCATATCTTTTTTTCTTTTCGATATAAATTTTATCTGTTGTAAGTTTTCCTTCATTTTGAATTACCGAAACAAATGCCCATTTATCATCTTCTGATTCAAGTCTTTCGAAATCAATAAAATTAGCGTAGAATCTGTCATTTTCAATATCATTTTGAAGGTTGATAAAATCAAATGCTCCCATTGCTTTTAATACATGTGCATTTAATTGAGGACTACCTAATTCAATTGGACTTTGAGCTCTTGATTTTCCTTTTTTAAATACATCTAAATTTACAAAATTAAAATCTTTATCAAACTTATAAACTACAGCATCTGTAATGCTTAATTGTGTAATGTTTCCTGATTGACCTTTAGAGAGTATAGCAACCGCAATTCCTGCAGCACTAGCAGTTCTTCTGTACATCTCACCAACAGCATAATAATCCCCTGTTTTTGATTTAATTATATCATGGAAATATACCAAACTTCTATTTTTGGTATCTTCATTGCTTTCCTTTAGTTTTTGAAAAAGTTTATTTTCCCAAGATATAGTTTTATCACTTACTAAATTACCTTTATTGTCTAAAACTTCGATAAATAATCCTAAACTTTTATCATTTAGTATATTATCTCCATCCTTAAAGTATTCTCCTAAGACCACTATGTTTCCATTTTCCTCAATAAATGAATTGGTAATCAATCTCGGATTTTTTTCTCTTGAATAAAGTTTTTTAAATAATTGGTTACCACTATCAACATCATAAACAACCAATGAAATGTCAGTTTTTGTTGTCATTCTTGACTTTTTACTCATTTCTAAGGCTACTAAATATAGTTCATTGCTTTGGATTGGATTTAAAGATAGGATATTTGAATCGGTTTCAGGCGTATTATATTCCCAAGCTTTACCTTCTGTGGTACTAGGTAAAAATCTCAAATCATAACCAATTCCTTTGGTGTCAGAGACAGTAGTGATGATAAAACCTTTATTGTCAACAGGAACTAACAATTCAGTATATCCCATTGCTGCAAATTGGGCAAACCAGTTTAGTTCTTTTTTTTTGATCTCATACGTTTGATCTTTTGATACTTCTCCTATTTCATTATAGGTAATAACTCTAAACTTTTTATCCTTTTGATTTAAAAACACAAATGCAATTTCTTTGTTATTAAACGAACTAGAAATAAGAATTGTATTATTATCATCAACAAAGGATTTTATAGCAACTGTGTTTAAATTTTGATCTAAAATTTGAATGGCATATTCTCTTTGTCCTTTATGAAGTTTATCTACTTCGTAAAAAAAGTAATAACCATCCACATTATTATTTTGATCATACATAGCACCAGAATCTTTAAGCCTAAATGATACAATTTTATCAATTACGGTTGTTTGAGTCCAAAATTGTATACCTGAGCAACTTAAAACTAAAAATAAGACTAATTTTTTCATAATTTGTTAATTAATAAATGGGTGATTAAATTTGTTTATTTGTTTCTAGTTTTTAGTTTTTAGATTATTTGGTATAAAATTAAATCATGGATTAAACTTCTTAATCAGTTGATCGTATGTTTTAAATGACATTTGAGATTTATATTTTTCAGCAAAATTGTATCCTATTTTTGAAATATCAAACAATTCAGTTTTTGTTATAAATAGCCTTATTTGATTAATATTTTCCTCTTTTGAAAATGGATTAACCTGTGGAACTCCTTTTCCAATACTGTGTTTTAATTTAGCATTGTATAGGTAAATAATTGATTCACCAAGTAGGTCATAATTCAAACTATTGTGGTTGTCAAAATCATTTTTAAGTAAAAAATATAGTAATAAATCAAAATTTTGATGGTCCAAAAGTGATTTATAAATAATAGGTTTGGTAGTTTGTTTCAAATAATCAATTTTGCTTTTATTTTGTGAAATATGTAATGAATCTATTTGGAATAGATTCATTAAATTGAAAATCCTTTCATGCGCATAAGGATGTGTTCTGATAGAATCTTTGTCGATTTGATAATCATTAATACTTTCCTTAACAGCAAATAAAGTTTTTTCTTTCGTAATCCAATTTTTATTAAATCGATAGTTTTCAAAATCAAATACAGATTGAATTGGAATACTATCACTTAATATTATTTCTTCTAATTGTCCCAATTTCTTTAATGTTTGTACACTAATATCTGGATTATAAATGGTGTTTTTCATTAATTTATAACCTAATTCATCAGCTTTTAACTCGGTCTCTCTTGAATAATCAAACATATCAAAACTCAAAACCTTATATAATTTAATTCCGGCATTGGTTTGACCATATTTTTCTCTTTTTATCTCTTTTACTTTTTCTTTGGTTTCTTTAGAATTAAAATTACTTAAATACTTATCAATCTGATTATTGAAATCATCATTTAAAAAATGTGCTATTTCATGACATATTACAAATGCTATTTCATCATCACTTTCCAAAAAGTTAAATAAACCTAAATTTACGACAAAAAGACTGTCACCATAGAAAGCAGCATTTGGTATAACTGAACGATCAAATAGAAAATAAAAATTATACCTTTTCAGTTCAGGATTCCCAACATAAATATTATTTAAAATTTCGTCAAAATGAACTTTTAATTCAGGAACAAAAATAAAATTACTATCGTTTAATTCTTCAGTTAAAACTTCAAGTCTGCTTTTATAAAACTTTTTTTTCTGACTAACGTATTCTCCTTTGAGTTGATCAATTTGAAATTGTGTAGTATTATTCAGAAACGTAAAGAGTGAATCTGAATTTTTTGGTAAATAAAAATCGGTTTGTCCGTATACTAATGGAAAAAAAACAAATAATATTAGAGAGCAAATCTTTTTCAAAATTTTATGTAATAAAATCATAACAATTTAGCTTTGGATACATGCAAATTTATATATAATTATTTCATTAAACAAGTATTTAAAGTGTTTTTTAAAAGCATTGCAATGGTCATTGGACCAACACCTCCCGGTACAGGTGTGATGTATGATGCCTTTTTACTGACACTCTCAAAATGAACATCACCAGCCAATCGGTATCCCTGTTTTTTACTATTATCTTCAATACGTGTAATTCCAACATCGATTATAACCACTCCTTGTTTTACCATTTCACCTGTTAGGAATTCTGCTTTACCTAAAGCAGCAATAATTATATCAGCTTTTTGTGTGTAGTCAATTAAATTTTGAGTTCTGCTGTGCGTCAAAATAACAGTTGCATCTCCTGTTTTTCTCTTTTGACTCAATAAAATACTCATGGGTCTTCCTACAATATGACTTCTGCCAATAACAACAATATTTTTTCCGGAAGTTGAAATTTGATATCTTTCCAATAACTCCATAATACCATAAGGTGTTGCAGGTAACAAAGTTGGTAATTCCAAAGTCATTTTGCCAACATTGACCGGATGAAACCCATCTACATCTTTTAAAGGATCAATAGCCATTATTATTTTTTGCTCATCAATATGATGGGGTAGAGGAAGTTGGACGATAAATCCATCAATATCTTTATCCAGATTAAGTATATTTATCTCGTGTAGTAATTGCTCTTCCGTGGTATTTTCGGGTAATTCTATTAATGTAGAATTAAAACCAACTTGCATACAACTCTTTACCTTACTGTTGACATAAGTCATACTCGCACCATCATTTCCAATAATAATGGCTGCCAAATGTGGTATTTTCAGTCCTTTTTCTTTCCTGAGAAGTACTTCTTGTGCGATTTCTTTCTTGATTTGTTCGGAGGTAGCTTTCCCGTCTATTAAAATCATCTATTTGACTAATTTAAATGTGAAATATTATTAAGTTGTATATTTTGATATGGGAATAATTAATTTTATAAAAAAAAGCAACAACCTTAGACTTTAAACTTTAAACTTTAAACTCATTTCATCCCTTTCATCATTTGCATCATTTGACGTTTTCCTTCAGGGTTTTGCATCATTTTCATCATTTTACTCATTTGGTCAAATTGTTTCATCAGTTGATTGACTTCCTGAATGTTAGTGCCAGCTCCTTTCGCGATACGTGCTTTTCGGCTAGCATTGATGATGCTGGGTTCTTGACGTTCCTTTGGAGACATTGAGTGGATGATGGCTTCAATTCCTTTGAATGCATTGTCGTCGATTTCCACATCTTTCATCATTTTTCCGGCTCCTGGAATCATTCCAACCAAATCTTTCATACTTCCCATTTTTTTGATTTGCTGAATTTGTTTTAAAAAGTCATCAAATCCAAATTGGTTTTTGGCAATTTTTTTAGCGATTTTTCTAGCTTCTTCTTCGTCATATTGTTCTTGTGCTCTTTCAACCAATGAAATGACGTCACCCATTCCCAATATGCGATCTGCCATACGATCGGGATGAAACACATCAATGGCATCCATTTTTTCACCGGTTCCAATAAATTTAATCGGTTTGTCAACAACAGATTTGATACTCAATGCTGCTCCACCACGAGTATCACCATCCAATTTTGTCAATACAACTCCGTCAAAATTCAAAACATCATTAAAAGTTTTGGCTGTATTTACAGCATCCTGACCTGTCATAGAATCCACGACAAATAAGGTTTCATGAGGCTGTATTGCTTTATGGATATTTGCAATTTCAGTCATCATGACTTCGTCAACTGCCAATCGGCCGGCAGTATCTATGATAATTAAGTTTTTGTTTTTTTCTTTGGCAAATTTCAATGCATTCTGAGCAATAGCAACCGGATTTTTATTTTCGGGTTCACTGTATACTTCAACACCAATCTGTTCTCCTACTACATGTAATTGGGTAATCGCAGCCGGACGATAAACGTCACAGGCAACCAATAATGGATTTTTTCCTTTTTTAGATTTCAAATAATTGGCCAATTTACCTGAAAAGGTTGTTTTACCCGATCCTTGTAATCCTGACATCAAAATGATAGTTGGATTTCCAGATAGATTGACTCCTGCAGTTTCTCCACCCATTAATTCAACCAATTCATCCTTAACAATCTTAACCATTAATTGGCCAGGTTGCAAGGTTGTCAATACATTTTGACCTATCGCTTTATCTTTTACTCTTGTTGTAAAATCTTTTGCAATTTTAAAATTTACGTCAGCATCCAAAAGCGCTTTTCTTACTTCTTTTAAGGTTTCAGCTACATTAACTTCGGTGATTTTTCCATGTCCTTTTAAAATATGAAAGGCTTTATCCAGTTTTTCAGAAAGATTATTAAACATGTTTTAGTGTACGTTTTATTGTGTTTTTTATTTTTTTATCAACGGCAAAGTTACTAAATTAAATCAAAAATAAAGTATTGAATATGATTTCAAAAGTATTGTCATTTTTGTTTTGATTTTATCCGTTTAAAGGATTAATAATACATATATAGATGCATGAAATTTTTTAAAAAGTTTATTAATTGGAATATTTTTTAATTAATAATGTTAAATCAAGAATCACTTTATGCTCATTTCTAGTAATTGTGTAATTTTGTCAAGATTTATGAGTTTGAATGGTATGATACTTGATATTAGTGAGACATTTAATTGTTCAAACTTCTATAATTTTCAATTATGAATCGTATGAATTTTCCAAATATTTTAACGTCATTACGTATTGTAGTAGCTTTAGTAGCCCCATTTTTTTTAATTAATGGAGATTTATGGACTAGGATTATTGCTGGTTTTTTCATTCTAATTGCCATTGTAACAGATTTTTTGGATGGTTGGTATGCTCGAAAATACAATGAAGTAACCAAATTAGGAAAAATCTTAGATCCCATTGCTGATAAAGTGTTGATAATCATAACTTTTTCAGTTTTTGTTTATTTGGATGTACTTTCTATCTGGTGGATCATTCCGATATTTATAAGAGAAATTTTAATTACAGTATATCGATTTTTGTTTTTAAGTAAAAATATTGTTGTGGCAGCAACAAAAAGTGGTAAAGTCAAAACTGTTGTTCAAATGATAACCATTGGCATTGCCTATTTTTGGTTTATGACGCATCGTCATTACAGAGAATACCATTATAGTTTTTTTGGAATTATTTTACATATAGCCTTGATAGTTACTCTTTATCTTACGATACATTCTGGAGTCGTGTTTTTGATTGATAATTGGAAGAATATCAAGAAGTATCATCATTTAATTTAATAATTGCTTGATTAATGTCTCTAAATAGAACTTTTTTAAGCAAAAAATGGGAAGATTGGAATCGGGATTTTTCTGCTTTAGCAAATCCCATTTTATTGATTTTACTTCCTTTTATTTTTCTAGGTACTTCTGAAATATTTTATCGTTTACTTTTTGTATTGTTATTAAATGAGCTATTGTGTTCATTAATTAAGATCTTTTATCACAAGCAAAGGCCTTCAGGTCAAACGTTTAGTACGCTTATTGAAAAAATTGATGCAGGTAGTTTTCCCAGTATTCATGCATCCCGGATTACCATAGCTTACCTTACCCTTTTCATTTATTCTGAACACATCGCAATTAAGTTAGTTTTGCTATTACTCATGGTTTTAGTCATGATTTCTCGAGTTGTCCTTAAAAAACACTATTGGGTGGATGTTATGGGTGGATTTCTTATTGGACTTTTTTTGTGGGGATTATTTTTTTATAAAATTTTCTAAATATAAAATCCTTGTTAAAATAATTTAACAAGGATTTAAAGTGCACACAACAAGACTCGAACTTGCACGTCCTAACGGACACTAGCCCCTCAAGCTAGCATGTCTACCAATTCCACCATGTGTGCTTTACTGAAGTACATATTTAATTGATCTATTAACAACTTCAAGGGATGCAAAATTATAAATATTTTACACATATTTGTAGCTTAAAACAATATTATGGAAGAATTTCCTAAAAAAATAATTTTAATGGGTTACATGGCCAGCGGGAAATCAAGTGTTGGTCGTGAGTTGGCAATCCTTTTAAATAGAAATTTCATTGATTTAGACGTATTTATTGCTGAAAATGAAGATTTGTCCATTAGTCAGATTTTTGATGAAAAAGGCGAACCCTATTTTAGGAAAAAGGAGATGGTTTATTTAAGAGAGTTATTGCATAATGATTCTGCTTTTGTTTTGTCAGTTGGTGGCGGTACCCCAACTTTTACAGGTGCAATAGAAATGATAAATGAGAAAGCATTCAGCATTTATTTGAAAGCATCCATTCAAACCCTTTTTGAGCGATTGGTTCCTGAAAAAATTGAAAGACCATTGTTGAAAAAGATACCAGATATTGCACTACAAGAGTATATTGCAGTTCATTTATTTGAAAGAAGTCATTATTATTTGAAAGCCAATCTTTCGGTTTCTGTTGATTTTAAAAGTACTAATGAAATTTCAAAAGAAATCGTTCATTTACTAAAAGAAAATGGTAAGTTAATACACTAATATATTAATATTGTACAACCAAAATTTTAAATTAGATAAGCTTCATCTTTTTCATTTAAGAATACAACTTCAACTCTATTTTGGAATGTAGTAGATAAGGAAATTCCTTTAAAATCAACTTTAATCGGGAATTTTTTGTGATTTCGGTCCACTAAAACGGCTGTCTTAATTTGTTTGAGAGGAACATTTAAAAAATGTTTTACTGCATACATTAGAACTGATCCAGTATGTAATACATCATCTACTAATATGAGTGATTTCCCTTGGTAATCATTTTCTTCTAAACTGATAGTTACAGGTTCGAAAATATTTGATTTATCCATTTTAACTTTGCATAATATAATTTTAATTGGGGAAATCTTCTGCAATTCTAAGGCGATTTTTTGAGCTAAAATGTATCCATTATCAGCAATTCCTGCTACAACAACTTCTGATTCATTAACATTTGATTCATATATTTGATAAGCTATCCGTCTTACTTTATGGGCAATTTCGGTATGGTTTAAGATTGTTGTTTTGGACATGTTTATTAAAGTATGATTAGAATTGTAAATATAAAGATGTGTAAAATTACAAAAATTGCACTTAATTTTGAAATTATTTTTTTTCAAAAATTATAAATAGTTCGTTATTTTTTCTTGGTTTGATTGAATTATGAGCTTTTTCCATAGTTTTTAAAATAAATAAATTAGAAAATAATTGGGTATAAACTTCTTTATTACCACCAAAAGGAGGAAAGGTATTCCCAAAATCAAAATCAAAAAGCAATCCTACCATTTTCCCATTATCTTTTAGGAGGCTATGCATTTGCTGAACATATTTTGCTCTCATTGAAATTGGTAATGCACTGAAGAATGTTTGTTCTAAAATGAGGTCATACTTGCCTTGATGTATGAAAAAATCGGCTTCAATTAAATGATCTTTTGGGAAATCTGGATATCTATTGCTGAAATTTTGCAATGGTTCGGATGCAATATCTAACACATATACATTTTTGAATCCACATTCATATAAATATTCGGCTTCATAAGCATTTCCGGCACCTGGAATGAGAATATGTATATCTTTATTGGAAACTTGTTCAAAATATTCCTTAATTGGAAAAGAAACATGACCAATATTCCAACCAGTATTGCCATCTTTATATTGTTTTTGCCAATATTCTTTTGAAGTTATATCCACTAAATTATTTTTAAAATTGTTTTATTCTACTTTTTAAATCACTTCAATCTAATTATTCCATAAAACCATCCAATTCCCTTCGATCTTTTTTGGTAGGTCTCCCGATTCCTTTTAAACGGTAGTAGTCCTTAGAAAACTTAAGTAATTCCAATTTATCTAATTGGATTGGATCTGTAATATCCTTGCGGTATATATCTACTAATTTTGCTCCTACTCGGTTTTCTGGAATTGCTAGAACTTCTAAACTGTAGTAGATTTGTTCCTTACGGACCTCAATTTTGTCTCCAATATTTATCTCTCGAGATGGTTTAATTTTTTGAGCTAAGATGCTCACGTGTCCTTTGTTACAAGCATCTGTCGCATTACTACGCGTTTTATAATATCGAATGTGCCACAGAAATTTATCAACTCTCATTTAAAAGTTTGTTAATTATTGACTAAATAGAAAACAAAAATAAGAAAAATTGTATCTTGCAGACCGAAAAAGTTTAATCATTAATATTGGTTGATACATTATAAATTCATATATTTATCATCTAAATATTTAATAAAGAACTAGTTATATTTATTAAAATTCATAAACATCATTTGAGATGAAGTATAAATCGTTATTATTTTTAGCTTTAATTGTCATTTTTGCTGCCAATTGTAATCCAGATGAACCGATTGAATATTTTGACCATGAGGCACAAGAAGTTATAGACAATGACTCATTGGTGGAATATATGCAAACACATTATTTGGATACTGATGGACAATTAAAGTTAATTACATCAGGACAAACACCTATTTATAACCAAGTTACTACTCAGATTGTGCATCATAAATGGGATTATGAAGATGATTCAGAAGATGTTGAAATTGACTATAAATTATATTATTATATCATATCAGAAGGGACAACCGAAAATCCAACTAAAGTCGATTCGGCGCATATAACATATAAAGGTATATTGTTGGATCATTCCGTTTTTGATCAAAATGATTATGGAGTTTGGATGCCACTGAATAGTGTTGTTAAAGGTATGTCCTATGCAATGGTAAATTTTAAGGCTGGAAATTGGTCTACAAATACAGATGGGTCATTTTCATTTTCCAATGGTGGAAAAGGGATTGTTTTTATGCCTTCCGGATTGGGTTATGGAAACGTATATCAAGCCAGTATTCCCAATAATTCACCATTAATTTTTTATGTAAATTTAAACTTGATTCGTAAAACAGATTGGGATGCAGATGGAATCCTATCTATGTATGAAGATGTTAATAATAATGGTGATTATACAGATGATGATACCGATGAAGATACGTATTATAATTATTACGATGCTGATGATGATGGAGATGGTACATTGACCAAAAATGAAAATGCAGATCCCAATGGTGATGGAAATCCAAACGATGCATTAGACTCAAATACGAATGGAATTCCAGATTATTTGGATGAATTGACAAAATGATTTTAAGATATTCATAATATTTATAACACTCAATTGCAATATTGAGTGTTTTTTTTATAAAAAATTTGGCGTTATCAAAAATTATGTTCAACTTTGTCTCGTTGAAATTAAAAAAATTACACTATTACATACATTTACTTTAATAATTGATTTTAAATATTAATTAGGGCATAGCTTTAATGCCTTATAATAAGTAAATTATGTATACCCAAACCATATCTGAAACTGCATTGATAAGTGATTATATCAATGGAAATGAACGTGCACTTGAATTATTGATAAATCGTTATAAAAACAGAGTATATAGTTTTATATATAACAAAGTGAGTAATCGGGATGTAACCGAAGATATTTTTCAAGATACATTCATAAAAGTTATTTTAACGCTCAAAAAAGGACAGTACAGAGAAGAAGGTAAGTTTTTACCTTGGGTTTTGCGTATTGCTCATAATTTGATTATTGATTATTTCAGAAGAAATAACAAACAAGCAAAGGTGGAATCAACTGAAAATTTTGACATTTTTGATTTTTTAGCCGATGAATCTTTGAGTACGGAATATCAAATGGTTAAAGAACAAATATTAGAAGATGTCAGAAAATTAATTGATGAACTACCAGAAGATCAAAAAGAAGTACTGTTAATGCGTATGTACAAGGATATGAGTTTTAAAGAAATAGCTGAAGAAACCGGAGTGAGTATAAATACCGCTTTGGGTAGAATGCGATATGCTTTATTAAATATGAGAAAACTCATTGAAAAACATCAAATTGTATTAAATTTTTAAAATTGATACAATATTTAGAAATTGATTTCGTTATAAATTTAAATAAACCTAAATATATGATGAAAATCTACTCTAAAAAAAACACTTCTAACCCATTGACACCAAGAACTGAAACTATTCGTTTTTTATTAGATTATTCAAAATCACTTCGTGTGGTAAAGACAAAAACCAACTATACCATTGAACTACATTTGAATTAACCAACGAAAACCGCTTCTCACCAAAGCGGTTTTTTATTTTAATGGTTATAAGTTATTCATCCTAAATGTGATTCTACCCTATATGTGATTTTGAATTGTTTTTGGGTATAACTTAAGAAAATCTTTCCTGGTATTTCTTGTTTTGTTTTGAATTAATATGAAAAACTAACCAATTTTTTGAAAAATTACATCTTTACTTTGATCCCAACCACGTGCTGGTGAAAATTCTCTTCCATAATAAATAATCTGTAAATGAAGTTTATTCCATTTTTCTTCAGGAAATAAACTTTTGGCATCTTTTTCGGTTTGTTCTACATTTTTACCACTGCTCAATCTCCATCTTTTCATCAAGCGGTGAATATGCGTATCAACCGGAAATGCTGCTACTCCAAATGCCTGACTCATCACTACACTAGCTGTCTTATGTCCGACAGAAGGCAAAGCTTCTAAAGCTTCAAAATCTTGAGGAACTGCACCATTGTATTTATCTATTAAAATTTGGGATAAACCATGTATACCAGAAGATTTCGCAGGTGATAATCCTATAGGTTTGATAATTTCTCTTATTTCATCTATACTTAATTTAACCATGTCATAAGGGTTATCAGCTTTTGCAAATAAAATTGGAGTTATTGTATTTACTCTTACATCAGTACTTCTCGCTGATAATAATACTGCTATGAGTAGCGTATAAGGATCTTTGTGTTGAAGTGGAATAGGGGTAATGGGATATATTTTTTCTAAAGTTTCAATAACAAATTGGGCTCTTTCCTTTTTAGTCATATTGATGAAGAAGTTTTTAATATTAATTATAAAAAAAACTGTCTAAAAAAAATCAATTTGGTTTATTTAGACAGTTCTAAGATGTTAATAATCCTTGTAATTATTGATTTAATATTGCAGCATTTATTTTTTTTGATTCCATGGTTGCTTTTGGAATGTAATCAGTTAAATTTTTAATACGGGATTCATGAGATGGATGTGTGCTTAAAAATTCGGGTGGTTGTTGTCCCCCTAATTCACTCATTCTAATCCACACATTGACAGCTTCTTGTGGATTGTATCCTGCCATGATCATAAATACCAATCCCAATTTATCGGCTTCTGTTTCATGCACGCGGCTGTATTTCAACATCCCGACCTGAGAACCGATTCCGTAAACCGTATTCCATATTTGTTGGGTTTCTTCAGGTTTTCCGGCAGTACCGATTGCTACAGCAACACCGCCCAATTGTTGAATGATGCCTTGACTCATACGCTCTTGACCATGTTTAGCAAATGCATGCGCTACTTCGTGTCCCATAACTGCTGCAATGCCGTCATCATTTTTACAAATGGGTAAAATTCCGGTGTAAAAAACCACTTTACCTCCTGGCATACACCAAGCATTGATGGTGGAGTCTTGTACCAAATTAAATTCCCAACGATAGGAATCTGCTTCTGCAGTCATCCCATTGGCACGCATATAACGGTCAACTGCTTTAGAAATTCTACTGCCTACATCTTTGATTTGCTTGGTTTGAGAAGCATTTGTGGAAATTTTATTTTCCTTTAAAAAACCTTCATATTGTGCAAATGACATGGGCAAAATTTGTGAATCGGGTACCACATTGAATTGTGATCTACCAGTAATAGGTACTGTTTTACAGGCTATTACGATAGAAGAAATAGTTAAAAATAATAAAATTAGTTTTTTCATTTGGGTATAATTTATGTTAAATACAAACGTACAAAAAAAATGCGTCAAGCCTACATTTTTTATGTAATTTTAATATTTGTTGTGATTTAAAATTTAAAAGAAAACCTATATTTACCAAATTAAATTATGCAAAAATGTCCCAACCAAAAGTGAATCAAAAAGTATATTCTATTCCCAAATCAATTATTTATACGGGGCAAACTTTGGCATTTGTTTCTCCAAAATTGGCTACTGATTTTGCTTTTAAATTATTCATGACTCCTTATCAATTTCCAAGGCCTAAAAGGGAATTGAAGATGTATAATAAAGCAATAAAACAAAGATTAATGATTCCTGCTTTACACAAAGAAATTCAATTGTATCACTGTGGAGATGGAGAGAAAAAAGTGTTGCTTATTCACGGTTGGGCTGGCAGAGGAACTCAACTCAATGCTATTGCAGAAACTTTTTCAAATAAAGGTTATCATACCATCAGTTTTGATGCACCTGCACACGGTGAATCACAAGGTAAGCAAACTGCAATGACCGAATTTATAGAATGTATTCGGGTAATTGATCAAGAAATGGGACCATTTGAATTTGCTGTTGGTCATTCTTTAGGTGGTATGGCATTACTAAATGCTGTAAAAAATGGTTTCCGAGTTCAGAAAATTGCAACCGCAGGAAGTGGAGATTCAATAAATGATATTTGCCATCAATTTGTCAATCGATTGGGAATGAAACCCGAAATTGGCGATAGATTGAAGAAAAAACTAGATAAAATTTTAGGAAGTGATGCAGAATTATTATCAGCTAATTTGGCTGCACTTGAAGTGAAAATTCCAGTTTTGGTTATGCACGATAGGCAAGATGAAGATGTCCCTTATACTGTAGCCCAAAATATTTGCAATAATTTAGCCCAACATGAGTTGTATATTACAGAAGGCTTAGGACATCGTAAAATACTATGGGATAAAATAGTGATGGATAAATTAGTTTGTTTTTTTAAAATCTAAATAATTATATGAGAAGTTTAAATATTTTAATATTTGGTTTGTTTTTTTGGGCTTGTCAAAGTCAGGAAAAAACAGATTCAATTCAATCAAAACCGGAAACCATGAATTTTAAAGTACAAAAATCCGATTCAGAGTGGAAGACTCTATTAACTCCCGAACAATTTCAAATATTAAGAGAGAAGGGTACTGAATATCCCGGTACAGGTACTTACTATATGCATTTTGAGGAAGGAACCTATGTATGTGCTGCATGTGAAACTCCGTTATTTGATTCAAATCACAAATTTGAATCTCATTGTGGATGGCCTTCATTTGATGATGCAATTCCAGGTTCAGTTTTATACATCAAAGATACAACCTTAGGAATGATTCGTACTGAAATTGTTTGTGCATCTTGTGGTGGTCATTTGGGACATGTATTTGACGATGGACCTCAAGAAACAACGGGTCAAAGGTATTGTGTCAACTCGATATCTGTTGAGTTCAAAGAGAAGTAAGAAATTACAGTATTTAAAATAATTCTTTTTAAGAAAATAATATTTTTTTAAAAGTTAGAAACTTCATCAAGTAGTTTTTTTTCAGACAGATTTATTTCATAAATTTGATAATGTTTACAAACTTTTCTTTTTTACAAAAACCCGATCCAATATATCGTTTATTCCTGCAATTACAAGGTTTTAGGGCTAATACTTATTGGGAAACCGCTTCGGAAATTCTTGAAAAAGAAACTTTTATTTTACCTGAAATCAATGTGGAATGGGAAGACTTAAAGAGATTGTCAATGCCTGTTTATTTGAGATTGGGAAACCGATTGGAACGGTTCTTTTCATTTATCATTCAAGAGTCACAAACCTATGAAATGATTGCTGAGAATGTTCAAATTGTTGCTCAAAAAGTCACTTTAGGTGAGTTGGATTTCATTGTTAGAAATGTCCAAACAAATGAGATCATTCATGTAGAATTAGGAGGAAAATTGTATTTATACGACCTTGAAATTGGAGGTGAATTGGAAAGATGGATAGGCCCCAACCGTTCAGATTCTTTATTGACCAAATTGAATCGACTTCAAGAATTTCAATTCCCACTACTTCATCAGCCACAAACTCAAATTCAATTAGCTGCATGGCAATTAAAACAAGAAGCCATTCAACAGCAAATTTGTTTCAAAGTGCGTATGTTTCTACCAGAATCTTTATCAGGATACATGCCACCATACATAAGTGCCGAACATATCAGAGGATACTACATAACTTTGCCCAAATTTCAATCCTCAAGGTTTGAAGACTTTCAATATTTTTTACCTGAAAAACAAGATTGGATTGTAGATCCCAAATACGGGGAAGTTTGGTTTACGCATAAGCAAATTATCCCTTTAATTGAAAAATCGTTGCTGACCATGCAAAGTCCTATGGTATGGGTAAAGAAAAGTGAAAAGGACTTTGAAACTATTTTTATTGTATTTTGGTAATTTAAAATTGGGTAACACTTTCGTAACCAATAACTTTAAGCGTATTTTCAATTTCTTTAAAACCGGTATTTACAAAATCCGGTTTGTGTGCATCTGATGAAAGGACAATTGGGATATTTAATTCGAATGCTTTTTTTAAAATCCAAAAGGAAGGATACGGATCTTCGTCTTGAATGGCATACATACCTTTGGTGTTAATTTCCATTACACTTTTTGATTGAGCAATAACTTGCAATGTTTCCTTGATTTCATCCTGATACCAGTTTTCTTGTTCTTCAAAATATTTTTGATGCCTGTTGATAATCTTAATTCGATCTAGATGTCCCACAATATCAGGTGTGAAATTTTGAACCATATCTCGGACATTTTGGTAATAGGCTTCTACCATTTTGACTACGTCACCCTTGAAAACTTCATGCAAACCTTTGGGTAAATGGGAACCCAATAATTCAAATCCAAACAATTTTCCATTTTTCATTTCACCCAAATAATGAATGGAACCAATACTGTAATCCAAAGCGTTGGAAGGAATAAAGCTACTCAAGGGATTGACTAAATTGGGGATAAAATCAACTTCTAATGAGGTTAATACTCTTATTTTCCCGACATATCGCTCTTTTAATACATCTAAGTATTCAAAATATCTATTTAAATCGGACATGGGCATATTCCATTTTTGAGCATGATAAGGAATAGGAGCATGGTCAGAAATTCCAATGCTGTCCAATCCTAATTCAATCGCTTTTTCAATGTAATCCTCCGGTGCGGAAGAACCATCACTAAAATGGGTATGTGTGTGGTAATTGGCATTTTGCATATTTAATAATGCTATTTGACCAATTGATATTCAAATTCGGAATTGAGCATATACATCAAAACTCCTGTATTTATATAGTCGGAATAATCAGTTTTTTGAAAATCAAAACTACGAGTTAATCTCATAGACTTATCATTGTCTAAACTGTTAATTAAATCTCCGGTTGCTATTCTTGATAAAATATCATAAGTCACATCGTAACCTGAAAATGCATAAAATTCAGGAAAAGCAAAGTTTATTTCTCTATATTTAGTTTTGAATGCATCAATTTCTTTGTTGTTTACTTCATCAAAATAAACCGCTGGAAATGTCCATTTTAATTCAGCTAAATGATTGAAGTTAATATTTTCCAATTTTTTCATTTGAATATTGGTAAATAATCTGATTTTGCCATTGTTGTTCATCCCAAAGGTACTAATGACTTCTGAATTTACCGATAAATTATCACTCATTAAAACAACCCAAGTTTCTTTTTCTTTGGCAATACCACCCAATAATGAAGCTTTATTAATGTATAATACAGTTTCATTTTTTGGATTTTTAGTAGGACTGATATTTTGAAAAGGTACATTGTGTTCTTTTAATATTTTTTCCAACTGTTGTTGATCACTTACATTTTTTTCAATAAAATCTGAAATCAATATAATTTTTTGGTTTTTATAATAATCAACCAAGTATTCACCTAATGCATCAATGGTGCTTTTTTCATCAATTCCTGTTTTTATCAGATTGGGTTGGTGATTGGACTCTTGTTTTTTTGAATACAAAGGCACTATAATCGGAATGTCTTTTAAGACTTCAGCAACCATTTCTGCTTTATCAAAAAAGAAAGGACCGATAATGACATCAGATTCCTGTATGCTATTTTTTTTCAATAAATTTTGAATAACAGCTACGTCATTTTTAGTATCATATACATGGAAATCAATTTTGATACCTTTGTTTTCTAATTCTTCAATTGCCATTTTTGCACCCAAATAATAATCAGCTATAATTGTACGTAATTTGCTGTCGTTAGTATTTCTACCAAATGCATAGGCTGAATCGCTCATCATAGGCATTAAAAAACTAACTTTCAGAATATCCTTATTAGAAATATTGGGGGATTCAAATGTGTTTTTTGCTTCGCCAATAGGTTTGATAAAAATAGTAGTCCCCAATTTCAATCCTTCTTTTAATTCGGGATTGATTAATATCAAACTTTCCTCTGAAACTTTATATTTACGGGTAAGATTATAAAAAGTGTCACCTTTTTCAACTACATGTGTGACGAACTTATCTTTTTTTTTTCCTGGAATTTTAAGTAACATTCCAGGTCTTAGTAATTTAACAGCTTCAGGATTGAGTTTTTCAATATCTTCTTGAGTTGTAGAATACAATACAGCTATTCTAAATAAACCTTCACCTTCTTTGACAACATGATAAATAAAGGTAGGATCTTGTTCCTGTTGAAATGAGTCTTTTACTTCTTCCTCAACTTCAACTTCTTTGGATGGAACCCAAATGAACTGATTTTCTTGAAGTTCTCCTTGCAAATCTGGGTTAAGCGCATCGAGTTCTGGAACTGTAATATTATATAAAGTTGCAATTCTCCATTTGGTATCTCCTTTTTTGACCTGATAAAATTCTACTTTTTGTTCGCTGGGTTTAACCATAAATTCACTTTGAGAAGGAATTCTCAACTTTTGTCCTGGGGTCAAATTATCCGAAGTCAAATTATTGGCTTCCCGAAGTGCAAACATCGTTACATTGTATTTTTTACAAATACCGTAAACGGTTTGTCCGGTTTCAACAATGTGAATTTTTACCTGATTTTCAGTAGGAGTAGTATCTTTTGGGTTTTCATTTTTTTTGTTTTCTTTCTCCTTATTGTTATTAGGGACAACCAATGCTGTATTGACCATTAAATTATCTTCATCCACATCCGGATTGAGGTCTTTTAATTCCTTTACTTTACAATCGTATTTTTTTGCAATATTTTTTAAACTCTCACCTTCTTTAATGATATGAGTTGTATATTTTCTTGCATCTTGCGCTTGAAATGTAATTGAAAATAATAAGACAAGAGCTAATAAAATAGTGTGCTTGATCATTTTGGATATTTTTTACAAAAACAAAAATACTATATTTTTTAAATTGCGATTCATTAATGCTAATCTTTGTTAAAAATTAGCATTTTTTTAGAAATTATTCCCATTCTATGGTTGCAGGTGGTTTGGAACTGATGTCGTAAACCACTCTGTTGATTCCTTTTACTTGGTTGATGATGGCATTCGAAACTTCCTGTAAAAAAGGATAAGGTAAATCAGCCCAATCTGCTGTCATGCCATCAGTAGAAGTCACTGCTCTTAATGCTACAGTACTTTCATATGTTCGTTCATCTCCCATAACTCCTACCGATTTAACGGGTAATAACATGACACCTGCTTGCCAAACCTTGTGATATAAATCCCATTTTCTCAAAGCTTTGATAAAAATATCATCTGCTTTTTGAAGAATCAATACTTTTTCGGGAGTTACTTCACCCAAAACTCTTATTCCCAAACCTGGACCTGGAAATGGATGTTTGTGAATCAATGTTTCTTTAATTCCCAAAACACCACCCAAAACTCTAACTTCATCTTTAAACAACATTTTCAAAGGTTCGACTACTTTCAACTTCATAAAATCGGGTAAACCACCTACATTGTGATGTGATTTAATGGTTTGCGCCGGTCCATCTGAAACAGCAGATTCAATAACATCTGAATAAATGGTGCCTTGAGCCAGCCATTTTACATCTTGTATTTTATGAGCTTCTTCATCAAAAACATTGATAAATTCCCTACCGATGATTTTCCTTTTGGCTTCAGGTTCATCAACACCTCGCAAGGCATTCAAAAAACGTGCCGAAGCGTCCACACCATGAACTTGAAGTCCCATTCCTTCGTATTGGGTTAAAACTGACTCAAACTCATGAAGTCTTAACAAACCGTTGTTTACAAAGATACAATGCAAATTTGGACCAATAGCTTTCTGTAAAAGTACCGCAGCAACCGTAGAATCTGAGCCACCTGATAATCCCAAAACAACTTTGTCATTTCCCAATTTGGATTTGAGGTCGGTAATAATTTCTTCCGATTGAGCTATTGGTGTCCAATCTTTATTGATGTGTGCAATATGGGTGAGAAAATTCTCTAATAATTTTTTGCCGTCAGTGCTGTGATAGACTTCGGGATGAAATTGAATGGCATATGTAGGTTCATTAGGAATTTTGTAAGCTGCATTTTCAACGCTTTCCGTACTGGCAATTCTTTCAAAATGCGCAGGTAATTCCATAATAGTATCCCCGTGACTCATCCAGATTTGAGAGCCTTCTTCAATACCATCAAACAAGAGTGAATCCGTTATTTGCTGCAAATGTGCTCTACCGTATTCTCTGATTTGTGAAGGTTCGATTTTGCCACCTTCTATGTGAGCTAAGTATTGAGCTCCGTAACATATTCCGAGTAATGGGAATTTTCCCCTCATGCTTTCCAAGGGAATGCGTGGCGATTTTTGGTTGTATACAGAGTAGGGACTACCCGAAAGAATTATCGCTTTAAACGTTGATAAATCCTGTGGTAATTTGTTAAAAGGAACAATTTCGGAGTACACATTGAGTTCTCTTACTTTTCGAGCAATGAGTTGGGTGTACTGTGAACCAAAGTCGATTATGAGAACGCTAGTGTGCATGAAAATTTATTTTTTAAATAAAACTGCTTTATCGGAAAACTTTTTAATGATAATTTCCGGATTATCATAGATATAAACTTCAGCGTCATTTTCAGCTGTGATTTCCAATTTTACAGCTGCATTGACAGCCACATCCGATCTATCGAGTGCAATCATTGAAATATTATCAGCTAAAAGGTCTTTTCCGGAGAAATTTCCGTTGTCATGCGCTTCTACATTGATTGATTTACAATTACCGACAGGTTTGACTAATCCTGAATTATTAAGTGTACAATTCAGTAGGTTGGTTTTTAAATTTAGTTTAATACTCGCATTTTGCTCGGAAGTAACATTGGTAAATTGGTCAACATTCAATATCAAATTTAAATCGGATGTGCCATCTGCAATGATATTCGCTGTATTAGCATGGCAAATGATTTCTTGACTTGATTTATCAAATGCCATGATGTTGAGTTGGCCTACATTGATTTCGTTTTCAACTACAACCTTTGCTTTGTCTCTAGTTTCAACAGTAAGTAATGTATCGGCTACTTTTACATATACGAGTAGTTTTTTACTAGTTGAAATTTTTTGATTGATGTATACTTCCAATACGCCTCCACTGACACGTGTTGTGATGGCATCTTGCAAATTTTCATCGGTTTCAACACTTACTTCTACTGCACTGCCTGAAGAAAGCATTACTTTTAAATCATCTTTGACGATAATTTTGTTGAAATAAGTTACATCACGGTCTTGGAAACTGACGATTTTGTTTCCTTTTAATTTTTCTTGAGCGCCAATTGAAAGGCTTAACAAACTGATTACAAATAACAAAGCTAAATTTTTCATTATTTTTAATATTTAAAATTACAAAAATAACTTACTCGTTTATTGGATTATTCCATACTGGTATATACTTGTTGAACGTCATCCAATTCGTCTAATTTGTCTAATATTTTTTCCACTTCTTCCCGTTGTTCATCTGTTAATGCAACTGTGTTTTGAGGAATGCGTTCAAATCCGGATGAAAGAATTTCCAAATCGTGATCTTCTAAATATTTTTGAAGATTTCCATATTGTTCGAATGGTGCATATATCATGACTCCATCTTCTTCTTGGAATACTTCTTCAACTTCAAAGTCGATGAGTTCCAATTCCAATTCTTCCATATCTATGTTTTTCCCTTCTGGATTGATTCTGAAATTGCAAGTATGATCAAACATAAAAGCAACAGAACCTGAAGTACCCAAAGCACCATCATATTTATTGAAAGCTGCTCGGACATCTGCTACAGTACGGTTGTTGTTGTCGGTTGCAGTTTCGACTAGAATCGCAATCCCGTGCGGACCATAGCCTTCAAATAAAATTTCTTTAAAGTCGGCCGTATCTTTATTCGTTGCGTTTTTAATAGCACGTTCTACATTAGTCTTTGGCATGTTGGCCGCTTTTGCATTTTGCATTACAGCTCTGAGACGTGAATTGGTCTCCGGATTTGGCCCACCAGATTTTACAGCCATAACAATATCCTTACCGATTCGGGTAAAGGTTTTGGCCATTCCGGCCCATCTTTTCATTTTTCGCGCTTTTCTGAACTCAAATGCTCTTCCCATTGTTGAATATGTTATTGTTTGTTAAGTTATAAAGTTATAAAGTTATAAAGTTATAAAGTTATAAAGTTATAAAGTTATAAAGTTATTGGGTTATTAATCTATTGGTTTGATATTTCATTTTATATTTATAGGATGATAATGTTTTTTTTAAATTTTTAATTAACCTTAAACCTTAAACTTTAAACTCAATTCCGAGTATCTTTACCCCACAAAAGTTTTTCGCGTAAGGTTTTCAAAAAACTATGCGCTTCCAATTCAATCATACAGACTTGAAAATGGGCTTTTTGAATGCAAACTTTTGTTTCTGTTGGCAAACTCTCGACTTTGGAATCTAAAGATAATAAAAACTCAGATTCACGACTGCTTATTTCCAACTTAATCTTCGAATCATCTCTTATTACCAAAGGTCGGATGCTGAGATTATGTGGGGCTATAGGCGTTATAATCAAAGTTTCTGCATTTGGCATGATGATGGGGCCATTACAGCTCAAAGAATAGCCTGTAGAACCAGTAGGACTGGCAATAATTAATCCATCGGCCCAATAGGTGTTTAAGAATTCTTCGTTGAGATAAGTATGAACCGTAATCATGGAAGTTAAATTCTTACGGCTTACTGTTATTTCATTGAGAGCAAATCCCAAATTTTTCTTTTTACCTTCGATTTGAATACTGACTTCCAGCAAACTTCTTCTATCTAATCTGAACTTTCTGGCTTTCAATAAATCCAATGCTTCATTCATTTCTTCCTTGTGAACATTGGCTAAAAAACCCATTCTACCCGTATTAATCCCAATAACCGGTATGTTGGAACCCTGGACGATTCCGGCTGCTCTCAACATGGTACCATCACCACCAACGCTAATCATAAAGTCGGTATCTTTTTCTATAGATACTGCTTTGCTAAAGGTTGTGTATTCTTGATTTAATTCGTTTTTAATCAATTTATACACCGATTTAACCACGGATACCTCACATTTTTTAAGCGTCAACAAGCCAATTAAGTTTACAATATAATGTAAACTTTCTGTGCGATGGGCTTGACCGTAAATGGCTACTTTCATTGTAAAGTGAGAAGTTTGAATTCTGTATAACTAGTTGTAAATTAGTTTAGTTTTTTTCGTATTCGTAACAATATTTTAATCATAATTACAAATCATAAAACTTTTGTAAATACAAAGATCTTTCCTTAAGTTGTTCTATCAATAAATCGTTCTCATTTTGTGATAATACAATATACTCATATCTGCGAAGACTTTGAATGACTTCATTGATGTTTTCAGTTTCAATGCGCAAGGTTATTTGAGTTGTAAGTTCTTTTATTTCTGAAATGTACATACCCAGTAACTTAATTCCATTGGTTTCAATAATTTGTACAATCTCACTCATGGTAAAACTTTGAGATGCTTTTTCAATAATGAGAGTTGTAGCATTGGGTTCTAGAAATGGAGTTTTATAAAACAATCGAATGATATCATCCCATTCAAAATATCCCAAATAATAATTTTGTTCGTCCACAATGGGTAAAATATCCGTATCATTTTTGGCAAACAAACTCATGAGATCCAAACAATTGGTCTCACTTTGCGCTTTATAATGCTGAAAAAAATGAAGTATTTCGGATAATTCTTTTTCTTCCTTGGGGAAATGCATGATATCTGATTGAGCCAGCATGCCCAATAACTTTCCATGGTCAACTACGGGAAAATGTGTAAATGGCAATTCTTCAAAGACCTTTTTCACATCGTACACTGTAGCTTGAACCTGTAACGGACTATAATCGTTGTTGATATATTGTTCAAAATTCATACGCTGCAAATGTATGAAAATTTGGCATATTTTAAAAAATGTATCAATACACTATAGTCTTTTTAGGATTTTAAATTTAATATCATACGGTTTTATTTCAAAATTTTGGGATTCCAAAACAAGTTGACTTTGAAATGTGCATAAATCCTTACATGGTCTAGGTTCAAAACTACAATCAATAACTACAAAGTCATCAACAACATACCCATCAAAAAAAGTATAATTGTAAGTGTAGGCATCATATTCAATTTTGATAATCTTCGTATTTTGATTATCTGAATCTATTACTTCAATAATTCTAGGTTTTTTAATTTTTTTAATTCCATCTTTTATTTTAATACGATTGATTTCTTTGATAAGAACGTTTTGACTATTTTTGATTTGGTTTTCAAATTCATCAAACACTGCTATGCTTTCCGGAGATTCAATATGAGTATTATTTGATTTAACTTTTGGATAAGTATTCCTATATATATCAATTCTTTGAGAAAAACCATCGTAAAAAGATGTAATAAATTCATCATATGTTATTTTTAAACTACAATTGAAATCATAAAAAGTCACAATAGGTTCTTCTATTTTTTTGTATTCAGATGTTGTCTCATCTTTAATCAGAGTCATTATATTATCCTTAAAATAATATTTTAAATGATAAATTTCTGTCTTATTAAATGTTAAATACAAGCTATCTTTTTTTACATAATAATTATAGTAAAAACTTTTAGTAGCTGTCATTTCATCAATAAAGTAAACTTGATTATCAGTGAAATGCATTTCAGAATAATTGGTGTCCTGATTGTATAATTGCCAATTTCCAACGAAAAGATTATTAACTGTTTGACTTTGAACGAAATTTGAAAAAAACAATGTAATTAAGAATGTTCTAATAATCATAACTCATAATTTATATAACAAAAATAAATAAAAAAGAATTGATAAAGTATGTGGAGTTAGCAATAATGGTAAATTTGCATTCTCAAATATTTTTTTGAAGTAACAAACTTCATTGAGACATTTTATAAACTATTAATATCTAAAAATGACCAAACTCAGCGTTAACATTAATAAAATTGCCACTTTGAGAAATGCACGTGGAGCAAATTATCCCAATGTAGTGCAATATGCAATAGATATTCAGTCTTTTGGAGCACAAGGCATAACCATACATCCACGTCCTGATGAAAGACATATAAGGTATCAAGATGCTAGAGATTTAAAAGCGATCATCACAACCGAATTCAATATTGAAGGTAATCCGGTGCAGAAATTTGTTGATTTGGTTTTGGAAGTCAAGCCCGATCAAGTGACTTTGGTTCCCGATGCGGAAGATGCCATCACCTCCAATGCCGGTTGGGACACTTTAACCCACAAAAGTTTTTTATCTGAAGTCATAACCGAGTTTAAGAGAAATGGCATCAGAACATCGATATTCATTGACACAATTCCCGAGATGATTGCAGGTGCTGCCAATGTGGGTGCAGATAGAGTGGAATTGTACACGGAAGGCTATGCAAATCAGTTTGCCCTAGCCAATCCTGATGCAGTGCGCAGTTATGCCGAATGTGCTGCCTTGGCACATGAATTGGAAATGGGAGTTAATGCCGGACATGATTTGAGTTTGAAAAATATTGAATTTTTTGCCAAACATGTACCATATTTGGACGAAGTTTCTATTGGCCATGCCTTAATTGCGGAATCATTGTATTATGGGTTGGAAAATGTAATAAATCAATATATTTATAAGTTGACCCCTAAAAAATAAATCATTAGATTAATTAAATTAAAAAAATATTTGCAATACCCCTAAAAAAATTGGGGGTATTTTTTTTGTATGTCATATTCTTTTATATTTTTGCAACATTAAAATCAAAGTTAGATATTAAACTTTAAATCACTAGAATATGTCAACCATTCGATTCAAAGCATTTGAAAAAGCTATTGAGCGCACACCACTCAAAGTGGAGGAAAAAACTAGCAAACGTTCTCAAATTTTTGGAATTAATGTTTTCAATGATGAAGCCATGCTGCAGAGTATGACCAAAGAAGCTTATCGTAGTGTAAAAGATGCAATCCAATATGGTAAGAAAATTGACAGAAAAACAGCCGATCAGGTTGCAAGTGCTATGAAGGAATGGTCCATTTCCAAAGGAGCGACTCATTACACGCATTGGTTTCAACCCTTAACCGGTGGCACAGCAGAAAAGCACGATGCTTTTTTTGAAACGTATGGAAATGGTAAAGCCATGGAGAAATTTGACGGAGGTCAATTGGTACAACAAGAACCTGATGCCTCGAGTTTCCCCAATGGTGGGATTAGAAATACATTTGAAGCACGTGGTTACACTGCTTGGGATCCTACTTCACCTGCTTTTGTTTTTGAGACTACACTCTGTATTCCAACAATTTTTGTTGCTTATACTGGTGAAGCGTTGGATAATAAAACTCCTTTGTTGAAAGCTTTACACGCTATAGATGAAGCGGCAACTCATGTTTGTCAATACTTTGATAAAAAAGTGAGTAAAGTAATTGGTACTTTAGGATGGGAACAAGAATATTTTCTAATAGACTCGGCTTTTGCTGAATCTAGACCTGATATCAAATTAACAGGTAGAACACTTCTAGGTCATTCGCCTGCCAAAGGTCAACAATTGGATGATCATTATTTCGGTTCCATACCCGATAGAGTAATGGCTTTTATGCGCGAATTGGAAATTGAGGCTTTGAAATTGGGTATACCGGTAAAAACCCGTCACAATGAAGTGGCTCCCAACCAATTTGAATTGGCTCCAATATTTGAAGAAATTAATTTGGCGGTTGACCACAATGCTTTGTTGATGGACGTCATGCAAAAAGTAGGCAAACGTCACGGTTTTTATGTCATGTTTCATGAAAAACCTTTTGCAGGTATCAATGGATCGGGTAAGCACAATAACTGGAGTTTAGCTACTGATACTGGTGTCAATTTGTTAAGTCCTGGGCAAACCCCAATGAATAATCTTCAATTTTTAACCTTTTTCATCAATACCATCAAAGCAGTTCAAGATTATGAAGAATTGTTGCGTTCTGCCATAGCTTCGGCAGGCAACGACCATCGTTTGGGTGCTAATGAAGCGCCACCTGCGATTATTTCTGTATTTATAGGAACTCAATTGACCAAAGTTTTAGACGAATTGGAAAACGTGACCAAAGGAAAATTGTCTCCTGAAGAAAAAACAGAATTAAAACTAAATGTAGTTGGTAAAATCCCTGAAATTTTATTGGATAATACCGATCGAAACCGTACTTCGCCATTTGCTTTTACAGGTAATAAATTTGAGTTTAGAGCAGTAGGAAGTAGTGCCAATTGTGCTACACCTATGACAGTTCTCAATATGATTGTAGCCAAACAATTGAAAGAATTCAAAATTAGCGTAGATGAAATGATTGAGAAAGGCATGAAAAAGGACGACGCTATTTTCAATGTGTTGAGAGAATACATCAAAGTTTCCAAAAAAATTAGATTTGAAGGCGATGGTTATAGTGAAGCTTGGCAAAAAGAAGCTGCGAAAAGAGGTTTGAGTAATAATAAAACGACACCTAAAGCATTGGAGGCTAAAACCAAACCAGAATCCATTGCTTTATTTGAAGAAATGAAAATCATGTCACCGGTTGAATTAAAAGCCCGTCATGAAATTCAGGTTGAAGAATATATCAAGAAAATACAGATTGAATCAAGAGTTTTGGGAGATATTGCCTTGAATCACATTATCCCGACATCCATTCGTTATCAAAATATTCTCACAGAAAATGTCAAAGGATTGAAAGATATTTTTGGAAATGAATTCAAGGAGATTGCCAAAGATCAAATGGATTTAATCAGAAAGATATCAGAACATATAGGCGCCATCAGTGTTAATGTAGAATCCATGGTTGAGGCCCGTAAGAAAGCCAATAATGTAGAAGATATCGAAAAAAGAGCCGAATTATATTGTGACAAAGTCAAACCATATTTTGATAAAATCAGAATGCATTGCGACAAATTGGAAATGATGGTTGATGACGAACTCTGGCCATTGAGTAAATACAGAGAAATTTTGTTTACTAGATAATAGATTAGAATATGCTAAAATAAAAAACCCGATCGAAAATCGGGTTTTTGTTTTTACTAGCGCTAGGGGAACGACTATGCATCGCAAATGTTATATGATTACGTCAAATTCGTGTTGTTCACAATCTTTTTCAACTGCCAGTTTACGATATTCCAAAAAATTCAAATAGTCGGTACTGTTAATCAATGCATCTCTTTTTGATTTATCTGACCAATACTCTACCAAAAAAAACTTATTATTATCCCATCGGTCTCTAAAAATGTGAAAATGATCCAATCCTGCTGGTGTGGCTTCTGTTTTTTCAACAAATTTTTGCATTTCAATAAAAGTCTGTTCTTCACCATCTTTTATTCTGAGAGTTGTTGCAAATACGTACATATTGTTTGATTGATTTTAATTAAACCTTGCGTTTGTAGTTATTTTGAATTCAACAAATGTAATAGGTATGTTAAGAATTTAATGTAACAATTATCACATTTCTGATTTGTGAACATTTTTAGCTGTATTTTTTTGTATATGATTTTGTAAAATACTAGTAATCTGTTATATAGATGTTTATGTTATTAGTTATTAGTCCCGATAGCTATCGGGACCAATAACAAATTATATATTGACTATCTTTGCAAAAAAATATCTTGATAATTATCGGGACTAAAATCTAAATATTGGCAGGTCTATATCTTCATATTCCTTTTTGCAAACAAAAATGTCATTATTGTGACTTTCATTTTTCGGTGTCTAGACGTCAGCTACCTGAAATGATTCAAGCAATGAAAAGAGAACTTGTATTGCGTAAAGACGAATTGACCGAGACCATTGAAACGATATATTGGGGAGGCGGCACCCCTTCATTATTGGATGAAAGAGCTTATGCCGAACTCTTTGAAACCCTTTATAAACACTACAAAGTAGGTGAGGAGCCTGAAATTACATTGGAAGCCAATCCAGATGATTTGGATAAGCAAAAAATCAAATTACTCCAAGATTTGTCATTCAATAGGATTAGTATTGGCATTCAATCATTTCATGATGATGAATTGCAAATGATGAATCGGGTGCATACTGCCAAAGATGCAGAATATGCCGTGTTAAGAGCTCAAGATGCCGGATTTCAGAATATTACAATTGATTTGATCTATGGAATGCCACAATCTAATGCATCCAAATGGGAGTACAATGTAGAAAAATTCCTCCAGTTACAAATTCCGCATTTATCATCATATGCCTTGACGGTAGAATCCAAAACAGCATTGGAACATTTGATAAAAATTGGAAAAATTGCAGCAGTTGAAGAACAATTGGCTTTTCAACAATTTCATACTTTGAGAAATATGATGAAGCAAAATGGATTTGATCATTATGAATTGTCCAATTATGCATTACCTGGTTTTCAATCCCGTCATAATGTATCGTATTGGAAAGAAAAGCCGTATTTGGGTTTTGGACCTTCGGCACATTCTTTTCATGAAACTACAAGAAGCTGGAATGTTTCCAATAATGCACAATACATCAAACATTTGGATAATGGAGAATTGGCATTAGAATACGAACAACTTTCCGTCCAAGAACGTTACAATGAATATTTGATGACAGGTTTGCGTACCAAATGGGGCGTAGATACTCGTAAAATTGAAAGCAATTTTGGAAAGGAATGTAAAATCTATTTTGAAAAAGGAGCTTTGAAATATTTGAATAATCAACAACTGCTATATATAAATAACTATGAAATCGTCGTAAATCCTGAATTTTATTTCAGCATTGACGGCATCATAGCCGATTTATTTTGGGTCTAAAGTTTCAACCTATTTATTTCTTTGAAATTGGATGATATCCTTAACAATTTTGCGGTAATCTTCAGGGCGTTTTACAAAATCAATTTCTGAAACATCAATGATAAGCACATTCAGGTTTTTTTCAGATTGAATGAAGTTGGCGTAACCTTTGTGGATTTTTTTAAGGTAATCTTCTGTGATATTTTGTTCATATTCTCTTCCTCTACTTTTAATATTTTCTAATAATCGTTCCGTATTTTGATAGAGATAAATGTACAAATCGGGTTTGGTGATTTCATTGTACATGATGTCAAACATGCGTCTGTACAAGGCGTATTCTTCGTGGGATAGGGTTACTTGGGCAAATATCAGAGATTTGAAGATGTAATAATCGGAAATGATAAAGCTCTTAAACAGGTCAAATTGTGCTAAATCATCGGAGAGTTGTTGGTAACGATCGGCTAGGAAACTCATTTCCAGCGGAAAAGCATATCGTTCTTCGTTTTCATAAAATTTGGGTAAAAAAGGATTGTCGGCAAAACGTTCCAAGACTTTTTTGGCGTTGAAATCATCGGAGAGCATATTGGTCAAACTCGTTTTACCTGCGCCAATATTACCTTCAATACCGATATAATTGTACAACTCAGGAATACTCACCGGTCGGGTGAGTTTGACATCTTCCAAAACTTCCACTTTCAATGGATCTGCACATTCTTGAAGCAAGGTTTTGACAGTTTTCTTCTCAAACGGATGAATAAAAAGAGGTGTAATATCGGCCAAAGGTTGTAACACAAACCTGCGTTTGGTCATTTCGGGATGAGGTACTACCAATTTTTCGGAAAAAATAATCTCATCTTCAAAGAGAATGATGTCAATATCGATGATTCTCGATTCGAAAGAATCAGATTTGACACGTGTACGGCCAATAAAATTCTCAATTTCCAACAATTCATGGATGAGGAATTCCGGATTGTGTTTGGTTTGAACCCTAATGGCAATATTTAGAAAATCATCGGCTTTAAAACCGTAGGATTCAGTTTTATATACGGGTGAAATATGAGAAATCATGCCAATGCGTTCGGCAATCAAATCAACGGCTTGTTGGAGAAAATCCAGCCGATCACCTTGATTGCTACCCAAACTCAGATATGTTTCTCTTAATAAACTCAATGTTGAATGTTTTATGTCCCTATTCCCGATACTAAGTCTGCTGTGAGCCAAGACTATCTGAACAGGAAGATTGGCGATTTCCGATGTATAGATTTTTGAATAAAAACTACTATTTCTCTGATGTAATTGTATTGGCAGTATCTACTTCTGATTTTTTAACTTTAGCTAAAAATTCTAGAAATTTTTCTCCATACATAGAATTTCTAGTTTTCTCATTCATTGATTTTTCAATGGTATCGAGAAAATACATGTTGGCATCATATAATTCAGTAAGTGCCAGATAAGGTGCTATTTCCATATCGGCATGTTTGACAGCGTAATTGGCTGTATATAAATATCGTCTTTTTACGTGGTTTTTGAAAACTTTGTCTATTGAATCAATTTTAGTGTAGTTTTTATCTTTTTCTGCCATTAAATTATCTCTTATTAAAACAAGCCTTTCGTCGTTAAACTTACTGATCATTTTCTTATAATCTGTCCATAAATCATGGTTTTTGGATCCTTTTACTTTGGCAGCAGAAGCAAATTTTTCCAAATGGGTATCGATGGTGATGACGCCTTCTTCAGCAAAAAACAAAATGTAATCCAGTTGAAATTTTTTCAATCTTAGGTAATAGATTTCCGGACTTTTAATTCGGTTTTTCATTTCAAATTTTCCGTCTTGAATAACTTGGAAAGAGTCCACAGTAACGACTTGGTCATTTTTAACTTTTTGGAGTAACAAGGTGCCATCGGTCATGCCTTTAATTTCTCCTTTGACGATGACATATCCTTTTTGGGGTTTATCACAGCTGCTTAACGTAATAAAAAGTAAAGAAAAAAGAATAAGATTTCTCATTTGGAATCAAAAAATGGTTAGAAGGCAAAAATAAAAAACCTAATTCAGTTTTAAAATCAAAATACAGGTTAATTATGATAAGTTATCAACCAAAAAAACCGACTTAATATCGGGTTTGAGATTAATTTTTCTTTAGTAGTACTTTCTCCTGCGTAAATTGATAGGCAGTATCTAGGAATTCTTCCATTTTGAACCAATTGGCGTTGGGATCATAATAATTTAAAAAGTGATTTAAATGTGCTGAATTTAAGAATGTTAACATATTAAGATCTTATATTCTTGGTTCAATAAAAAAATATAAGATGGATTATATATTAATTGATTTGAATTTTATGAGATACAAAGTGAAATATATGTAAAAGAATTGGAAAAGAAAACGTAAGTTTCTATCTTTACCGCTTGTTTGAAATGAAACATCAAATACATTAAAAAAACAAAAATCTATATTATGGATAGAACAACACAATTCACCGACTACATCAATCAAGGTTATACTTCCAAAGGAGATTCCATCGTGTTGGGATCTGCAATGTTGGACGGCAAAACCATGACCAATACTTTTGTCAAAGTACCTTTAAAAACCCTCAATCGACATGGTTTGATTGCCGGGGCTACCGGTACCGGAAAAACAAAAAGTTTACAGGCCTTAGCCGAACAATTATCTGAAAAAGGTATTCCTGTGTTATTGATGGACATCAAAGGAGATTTGAGTGGTTTGGCCAAAGCTAGTCCGGGTCATGTGAAGATTGACGAACGTATGGCTGCTATTGGATTGCCTTTCACTCCAACGGCTTATCCCATCGAAATCATGACTCTTTCTCAACAAGAAGGCGTGAGATTGAGAGCTACAGTTATTGAGTTTGGGCCTGTTTTACTCTCGCGTATTCTCAATTTGAATGAAGCCCAAGAAGGAATCGTATCTGTGTTATTCAAATATTGCGACGACAATGGGTTGCCTTTATTGGATCTAAAAGATTTCCAAAAAGTATTGCATTTTGCTACCAATGAAGGAAAAGAAGAAATTCAAGAAGCCTATGGTTTGATTTCTACTGCCAGTACCGGTACCATTTTAAGAAAGATTATCGAATTGGATCAACAAGGTGGTGATAAGTTTTTCGGCGAACGCTCATTTGATGTAAAGGATTTGACTCGTTTGGATGAAAAAGGTCGGGGAATCATCAATGTACTGAGAGTGACCGATATTCAAGACAAACCCAAGTTGTTTTCAACTTTTATGCTCCAATTGTTGGCAGAAGTTTATGCTACTTTCCCTGAAAGAGGTGATGCCGATCAACCCGAATTGATGATTTTTATAGATGAAGCCCATTTGGTGTTTGAAGAAGCGACCAAATCATTGTTGGATCAAATAGAAACTGTAGTAAAACTTATCCGATCCAAAGGAGTAGGCGTGTATTTTGTCACCCAAAACCCTAAAGATGTGCCGGAAGATATCTTGGCGCAATTGGGTTTGAAAATCCAACATTCGCTACGTGCATTTACTGCCAATGATCGTCAAGCCATTCGATTGACTGCTCAAAATTTCCCCGATACGGAATATTATGAAACTGAATCAGTTTTGACCAGTTTGGGTATTGGTGAAGCATTTGTAACCGTATTAAATGAGAAAGGGATTCCAACGCCATTGGCTGTTACCATGATGCGTGCACCACAAAGTAGGATGGACATCCTAACTCCCGATGAATTGGAGGATTTAATCAGCAGTTCTCGCTTGGTCGATAAATACAATGAAGAGGTAGACCGAGAAAGTGCCTATGAAATGTTGACCAAGAAAATTGAAGACATCAGGGAAGACAACGAAGATGAAGAACGCGACCAACAACGTGAAAAAGAACGTCGCCAAACGTCAACTTCTAGAAGTACCCGTCAAAATCCAATTGTAAAAGTCGTTACTAGTGCAGGATTTATCAGAGGTGTTTTTGGAATTTTATCAAAAGTATTGAGATAATATGATTTTTTGAGATAGAGGAATTTGGATTTTAAGTGAAGGAGTTGAAGATATTTATATTGAGAAATATATCATTCAATGCTTCGACTTCGCTCAGCAACCGTAACTAATATCTCTATAACTATTCGATCCATTCAATGGCATAATAACTCAATTCTTTTCTAACTTATGATTAGGAAATCTAACGACTAAAACCCTATATTTGCGACATTAAAAAATAATTTAAAATGATCAATAAATTTAGTGCATGGCACAACGTTTCTCCGGGCGATAATTTACCTGAAATTGTAAATGGGATCATCGAAATTCCTAAAGGTTCTCGTGCTAAATACGAATTGGATAAAGAAAGCGGATTTTTGAAAATGGACCGCGTTTTATATTCATCAGTATATTATCCTGCTAATTATGGTTTCATACCCCAAACCTATTGCGATGACCATGACCCATTGGATATTTTAATTATTTCACAAGTAGATATCGTACCTATGTGTATCGTTTCTGCTAAAGTAATTGGCGTTATGCGCATGTTGGATAATAACGAAGCTGATGACAAAATCATAGCTGTTGCTGTTGGAGATCCTAGTGTTGCTCACATCAAAGATATTTCTGAATTACCTCCACATTTTATTTCCGAAATTGAACATTTCTTTATGGAATACAAACGTTTGGAAAACAAAGAGGTAAAAGTGGAAAACTTTTTAGGAAGAGAAGTAGCGATTGAAATACTTCAAGATGCTTTCAAAATGTACCACGAGTATTTTACACCCAAAATTATGAAATCCAAATAACCGATTTTATTCGCCGTCTATTTCTTTATAGGCGGCGATTATTTTTTTAACCAATCGGTGACGCATCACATCTTTATCGTCCAAGTGAATAATAGATATTCCGTGAATATGGCTCAAAGCTGCAACAGCTTCCTTGAGTCCTGAGGTTTGTTTTTTAGGCAAATCTACTTGCCCAGGATCTCCTGTAATCACAAATTTGGCTTCCATACCCATACGGGTCAAAAACATCTTCATTTGCATGTGCGTGGCATTTTGGGCTTCATCCAATATGACAAAACTTTCATTCAAAGTACGACCACGCATAAATGCCAAAGGGGCAATTTGAATGATTCCTTTCTCAAAATAACCTTGTAATTTCTCATGAGGAATCATATCGCGCAAAGCATCGTATAAGGGTTGCATATAGGGATCGAGTTTTTCTTTCAAATCTCCGGGTAAAAAACCAAGGTTTTCTCCGGCTTCCACCGCTGGTCGGGTTAAGATGATTTTACGTACTTCTTTTTCTTTCAGGGCTTTAACTGCCAAAGCTACGGCAGTATAAGTTTTACCTGTTCCGGCTGGCCCAACGGCAAAAAGCATATCGTTTTTCTTTAAAGCTTTGACCATTTCTTGCTGATTCTTGGTACGTGCCTTGATGATCTTGCCATTGACTCCGTGAATCAGAATGTCATCACCCAGCATTTCTTTATCCAAGTCATGAGCAGCATTCAACATCAAAATGCGTTCGATACTGTTTTCATCTATGGAATTAAAACGATTGAAATAATCGGTGAGCATTTGCAATCTTTTCTCAAACTCATCAATGATTTCGGCTTCTCCGAAAACTTTGATTTGAGCATCTCGAGCCACAATTTTGAGCTTGGGAAAATGCTCTTTGATGATTTGTAAATATTTGTTATTGACCCCAAACAAGTCGGATGGGTTGATTTCAGTGATTTCGATTAATCTTTCGTTCAAATGCGGTATGGTTTTAATGAATTTATTGAGATAGCTAACTGTTTAATCTATTCTCAGATTGGTTTAAATGAATCTTGCAGCAAATCTTCAAACAAATATCCATATAATTTTCAAATTTTAGTCTCAAATTATGGTAAATTTATGTAGGTTTGTACATTGACAAGGCTAATGTATTAAAAATATAATTTGATATGGTCAAGCCAATGTGAAATTTTTGTTGAGTAATTGAAAAAAGTGATTTCATACCGGTAATTGGTTATGAATTAAACGCATTTAAACCCAAATTTAAACCTGCAAATATCTGTGTCTATTATAACACTAACATCCGATTTTGGGAACAAAGATTATGCTGTAGCAGCTGTAAAAGCTCGTTTGTTCAGCCTGAAATCCGATTTGAGTATTGTGGATATCAGTCATGAAATTGCGCCTTATCAAGTGGTGGAAGCAGCTTTTATCGTAAATGCAGTTTACAGCCAATTTCCTTCGAAATCTATTCACATCATTGGTGTTGACGCCGAACAAGGCAATGCTCAAAAACATTTGATTGTTCAGATAGATGATCAAATATTTATAGGTGCCGACAATGGTTTTTTCTCTTTATTGCAATCCGTTTCACCCATTCAAAAAATTATTGAAATCAAACATCCATTATCAGAAAACAGTATTTTTCCGATGAAAGATGTTTTTTGTGAGATAGCTGTAAAAATAGCCCAACAAGTGCCTTTGGAAAAATTTGGAAAGACCATTCAAACTGTAAAAGAATGGAAACAGATCAATCCCGATTTGAGTAACTCAAATGAGATCATTGGACATATCGTATATGTAGATCGATTTGGAAATTTAATAACCGACATTTCCAAAACGCTATTTCAGCAAAAAGTTCAAAATAAGAAGTTTGAAATCAAAGCCAGTAGTTCCAAAATCAATAAAGTTTACAATAAATATGATGATTTTGCCGTTACAGAATCTTCGGTGGAAATCATTAAAAACAAAGCAGGGAAAGCCATGGCAGTTTTCAATTCATTGGATTTGTTGGAAATAGCCTTGTATAAGAGTAATCCTTTGCATGGTGGTAGCGCCTCAATATTGCTGGGATTGGATGTAGGTGATAGTATCAGAATCATTTGTGATTGATCAACTTATTCAAATAAAATAATTATTTAATTAAACTTATACATGTTAACCAGAATTGTAAAAATGCATTTTCATACGGAAAAAGTTACCGATTTTTTAGCTCATTTTGAAACCATTAAAGATAAAGTGAGAAATCAACCCGGTTGTAGATCCATGCATTTGTATCAAGACACACAAAATCCAGACATCTATTTTACGATAAGCCTTTGGGAACAAGAATCAGATTTGGAGCACTATCGCACTTCTCCATTTTTTAAAGAAGTATGGTATTATACCAAATCCCTTTTTCAGGAAAAAGCTGAAGCTTGGACCCTTGATAAATTGGGTGTGTAGGCGTGCCTTGTCTCTACTATGACAAGACAAAGACATACAAGACAACGAGACAAGGTGTGACTTGTCTTTACTATGACAATTTAATTAAACATCAATCATGTTCGCTATATTTAAAAAAGAATTTAATGCTTTCTTTGCCAGTTCGATAGGCTATTTGGTCGTCGGATTATTTTTATTGTTCAACGGACTTTTGTTGTGGTATTTCAAAGGAAATTGGAATATTTTCAACATAGGTTTTGCCGATTTACAAGCTTTTTTTGAAAGTACACCTTGGCTCTTGGTGTTGCTTATTCCCGCTATAACCATGCGTATGTTTAGTGATGAATATCTCACCGGTACCATAGAAATATTAAAAACCCGACCGGTAACTGTTTGGCAGGTCGTTATGGGTAAATTTTTTGCCGGGCTTTCAGTTGTATTTCTGAGTTTGATTCCCACTTTATTATATGCTATCAGTATCAGTCGATTGTCTCAACCTGCTCGTATAGATTGGGGAAGTATTATTGGATCTTATTTAGGATTGTTTCTATTGGGTGCTGCATTTACGACGATAGGATTATTTGCTTCCATACTTTCCAAAAATCAATTGATTGCATTTCTCGTAGGTTTGATACTCATTTTTGTTTTGTATTGGGGTTTTGAACAATGGGCATTGTGGAACAATAATTTGCCGGTATTTATTCAAAAATTAGGCATGTTTGACCATTATAAAAGCATTGGAAGAGGCGTAGTAGATAGTCGAGATTTAATTTATTTTGGAAGTGTTATATTTTTATTTCTTTGGTTAACCAAACAAAAGTTTGCTCAAAAATAAATTACAAATTTAATTTAACTCAATAAAATAATTCATATTTTATTTTTACACCATAGTAAAAAGATGAAGAGTAATTTGATACAAGTATTAAAAGTTATTGCAATCATTATTGGAATCAATCTCATAGCTTCCAAATTATATTTTCGGTCCGATTTAACATCGGATAAACGCTATACTTTATCTAAAATTAGTGAAAGAATGGTTCACAAGTTTACAGATAGAGTTCAAGTAGATGTTTATTTAAAAGGTGATTTTCCGCTGGATTTCAGAAGATTGAGTCAAGCAACTCAACAACATCTGGAAGAATTAAAAGCTCAAAATTCAAAAATATTTTTCAAATTCATTGATCCTACAGGAATAGAAGAAAAACTCGTCAAAAATGGATTACAACCCAGTGCGCTTACCATAGAAGAGGAGGGAAGTGTTTCTGAAAAATTAATATTTCCATATGCCATTGCCAAATATGATAAAAAGGAAGTTATCATTCCTCTTTTACTCAATTCATCCGAAGGTCAAGAAAAACAATTACAACGATCTATAGAAAATTTGGAATATGCCTTTAGTGATGCCTTTAGCAAATTAACTTCCAAAAAACAAAAAACCATTGCTGTGCTTAGAAGTAACGGTACTTTGGAAGATATTTACCTTTATGATTTTTTGTCTTCTTTAAAAGATAAATACAATTTAGCGCCATTTACTTTGCAACCATTGGCTGCTGTTCCGCAAGATATTTTAAAAGAACTCAATAAATATGATGTTCTTATTGTTGCCAAACCTACTGTAGCATTTAGCGAACAAGACAAACTCGTCTTGGATCAATACATCATGAATGGCGGTAAAACCCTTTGGATGTTGGATCAAGTATATGCCGAAATGGATAGTTTGCAGCAAACAGGTGAAGCCATGTTTATCCCAAGAGATTTGGGTTTGACCGATTTGTTGTTTTCCTATGGCGTCAGAGTTAATTTTAACTTGGTTCAGGATTTATACAGTAGTAAAATTGCCATTGCTACAGGAAATGTTGGGGATCAAACCCAATTCAAACAGTTTTTATGGCGGTATTATCCCTTGATTACACCCAATCCCAAGCATCCGATTACCAAAAATATTGAAGCCGTCAATTTGAAATTTCCTTCCGAAATTGATACTTTGAAAAATAATATTCACAAGGAAATATTATTACAAACATCTCCTTTGACCAAGACAACAGGATTACCCAATATTGTGAGTTTGCTAACATTGGCCGACAAAGTTAATCCTGCCGAGTTTAAAGCCGAGCCTAAAAATCTAGGGGTTTTATTGGAAGGTCGTTTCACATCGGCTTATGCTTACCGAACCCAACCATTTGCGACAGAATTTAAAAAACAAAGTGAGCCCAATAAAATGATTGTCATCTCCGATGGAGACATTTGCGCCAATCAGATTCAGGATGGAAATCCCACTTCGCTCAATGTCGACAAATGGACCGGACAATACTTTGGAAACAAGGACTTTTTATTAAATGCAGTAGATTATTTGGTTGATGATTCAGGTTTGCTGACCTTAAGAGGCAAAACGTTGGAAATACAAATGCTCAACAAACAAAAAGTAGCGACCGATAAAGGATTTTGGCAATTTATTAATATTGTTTTGCCAGTTATATGGCTAGGTATTTTTGCTTTAGGTTACACTTATTGGCGTAAGCGTAAGTATGCTAAAGTGATTGGATAAAATTGCAGTGTGAAATAAATTTTATAGTTTGAATTGCATTGGTTATCAAAATTTCAATGGAAAATCAAATGATAATGCTTAAAACTTCACGTCGTTAAAATTGCTATTTAACCTTTTAAGTAATTTCATGTGTTTATTTTTATTTGATTTTATTGGTTTCACCCGCTTCGCAGCGAGGTGAGTGGAATAGCCATTCCCGATAGCTATCGGGACATTTCATCTTCATTAACTTGAAGGATGAGTTCAATTCTATTATTTATAAAAGTGTGAATCATATAAATTATTTAAATTATAATGTAACACCTAACCCTTATTATACCTTTATTTTTGCTCAATTAATAACATTAAATTATCACCAAATGAGAAAAATTAATTTGTTTTTAGGTATTGCTTTTATAGCACTAACCTTTGTTTCTTGTAAAAATGAAAAAGAAACCAAAGCTCAAAAATCAATTGACACATACGTAGTCTACGTTGATTCGCTTGGAAATTTAGATCGGGTTTTATTACAAACCAATTGGTCTGACATTGATGCATCTTATCAAACCAAAACCAGGGAAGCAGAAATTGCTTTGCAAGATTTAATTGATAAAGAAAAGGCTGAAAAAGATATTCAAGCCAGCAAAGAAAAGTATGAAGCTTTAAGAGCTGAAATGGCAGCCACAAGTGTTGCCAATGCCAAACAAAGAGTAAGAAACC